>JAJZMO010000043.1 GCA_021798235.1 Acidobacteriota bacterium
GCCATACGTTCCGCGCCACCGGCATCACCGCGTACCTCAAAAACGGCGGACGCCTGGAGATTGCGCAGCAGATGGCCAACCACGAATCCGCACGCACCACCGGACTCTATGACCGGCGCGACGACGATGTATCGCTCGACGAAGTAGAGCGCATCCTGATCTAAGCGGAACCATTCTATGCACGGCGTAATGACGTCATGCAGTCATGAAGTCATGCTACTATGACGCCATGAAGTCGATTGCGTTTCTTAGTCAAAAGGGCGGAAGCGGCAAAACCACCCTGGCAGTCCATACAAGTGTTTCTGCCCAGGAAGACGGCGAGCGGGTTGTTCTGATCGATACCGACCCTCAGAAATCCGCTACTGTTTGGGGGGAAGCGCGACAGGCTGACACCCCCATTATTGTTTCAGTCTCTGCAGGAGAACTCGACAAGGTCTTAAAGGCAGGAGACGAAGACCGGATGAGTCTTGCCATCATCGATACAGCTCCACATACTGCCCCGGATGCGGCACGTATCGCCGAGCTGGTCGATTTAGTCGTAATTCCTTGTCGCCCTGCCGCTTTTGATTTGGCGTCTGTAAGCAATGCCATTCAGATCGTCCGAGCAGCTAAAACGAAGGCTGTACTTGTTCTCTCCGCTTGTCCGTTTCGATCTCCGGAGATTGCTGAGACACGAACTGTTCTCAGCGAATACGGCCTACCTGTTTGCCCCTTCGACATCACAGACAGACGAGCATTTTCAAGAGCTGTCGCGACAGGCCGAGCAGTTACAGAGTTCGAGGCAGATGGAAAGGCCGCTCAAGAAATTCAGTCCCTCTGGAAGTGGTTAAAGGAGCAGGTGCAATGAGTGCAAAAGTAACCGGATTAGCGGCGTTTACGAAACGGAACTCAATGTCAGCAGAAACCGTTGCGAATGAGGACTCCTCTCCTGGTAGTCCGGAACGGAAACGCGCGAAGAAAGATGTTGTCGCTCTCACTGTTCGGCTCCAACGCGCAGAATGGGAGCGTCTGCATCAGCTTGCTGTCTCCGAAGGGGTGAGTATTCAATCTCTCGCCGTTCGTGGTCTGAACCGTGTTTTCACAGATAAGGGACTACCCAAGCTCACATAAGGAAATGACGTCATGAAGTCGTGACGTAATTACGCCATGCCTAAGAAACCTACCCCTCGGACCGTTGAAAAGCTCGTACAGGAAGCCCTTGCCATCGAGGAGCAATCCGCCAAAGATGCAGGCGCCCTGGGCTTCGTAGCGCGATGCATGGTCCAAGCTACCCTGCCTCATTCCAAGGTGAAGGACAACTTTTTCCAGCGCAGGAATGGAAATTTTCAGCTTTGCCTGGTAGGAAATCCTACTATCGGCCTTCCTTATGGTTCTGTTCCGCGCATCCTGCTCGCATGGATCACCACAGAAGCAGTGCGAAAGAAGGATAGGACCATTCTATTGGGTGACACGCTCTCTAGCTTTATGACAGAACTGGATCTCGTTCCGACAGGAGGAAGGTGGGGAACGATCCCTCGCCTTCGCAGCCAGATGCAACGGCTCTTCTCCTGCACCATTTCATGCAACTACGCCGATCCACAGGGAAATGGGACAGCAGGCCTTAATTTTATGATTGCTGATTCCTATGCAATGTGGTGGAACCCTTTGGATCCCAACCAGGTTGGTTTATGGCAGTCTCATGTTTCACTTGGCAATCGATTCTATGAAGAGGTTGTTGCCCACAATGTTCCGATTGATCGTCGCGCGCTACGAGCCCTTCGACGTTCTCCCCTAGCGCTCGATATTTATACCTGGTTGACCTACCGGATGAGCTACCTTTCTCGTCCTACAGAAATTCCTTGGGAGGCCCTCGCCGCACAGTTCGGAGCCGACTACTCCAATCTGAAGCATTTCAAACCTGAATTTAGAGCTGCACTTAAAAAGGTTCTGCTTCAATACCCCAACGCTAAGGTGGGAGAAGGGAAGTATGGACTAGTCCTGAAACCAAGCCCATCACACATACAGGTTTTCCTCAAACCCCCTGTGGATTAAGGTCTTTTTTCACGCATAAACGCCGACCCGAAAACTGTGAATTGGCGTGCCGTCCACGCATAAACGCCGACCGTCCACGCATAAACGCCGACCAAATCACGCATAAACGCCGACCAAAAACGCTATAAAGTATTGATATTAAAATACTTAACCGGGGGGCCTGTAGTTTACCTATAGTTGTTCCTATAGCTTATTTAAGCCTGTAGTGGCTTACGCCGGCGGTGAGGAAATTTTTGGGATTTGGAATCTACTATTCGCCGCGCCTTTCATGGGGAATTGAAATTGGAAATAGTTTAGGGGGCCGCTGGAATGTACAACGAATGAATAGTGAGCGCTGTGTGGACCGCAGGTCCTACGGAGCGGGAGCAGGGCGAACTTGTGGTTCAGCGGGTGTTGCCTTCTGACGGAGCTTCCATCGATCGGGCAGCCAGGCAGAGAGATCACGGTAGGGCGTGGCTGGCAGGTTGGCGAGCAATTGGGTGAGATAGAGTTGCGGATTGATATCGTGCCGCTTGCAGGTCGACGTCAGGCTGGCGAGGATCGCTGCCGTGCGGCCGCCGCGGGCATTGCCCACGAAAAGGCTGTTCTTCCGGTTTAAAATCACGCGCTTCATCTCGCGCTCGCTCACGTTGTTGTCGATCGGCACCGCGCCGTCAGATGAGAACACGTTGAGTTCCTGCCACTGGCTGAGGCCGTAGTGGATGGCTTCGGCCATGGGATGTTTCGGCAGCAGTTGCTCTTTCCAGGCAAGGAACTTCTCGCGCAACTCAGCCAACACCGGCTTCGACTTTTCCCGGCGCAGTCTGAGGCGCTCTTCGACAGAAACGTTCCGAGCCTGTTTCTCGACCGCGTAGAGAGAGCGCACCATCGCAACGGCTTCGCGCGCGATCTCCGGCGCGGTCTTCTCCGCATCGATAATCTTCCTCCGCAGATGAGCCCAGCATCCGGCGCGCAGGATGCCATTACCGGCCACCACGCCGTTGTAGCCGCCGTATCCGTCGGCCAGCAGAACCTGGTTGTAATCCTTGAGGAAATACTTCGGCCCGTCCCGCCCGCGGTTCGGCGTGAAGTCGAAAACATTGTAGGGATGAGCATCGTCGCCCACATACACCCACATCCGCGCGTTGGCGCATTTCTCCTTGCTCAGCATCGGCAGGATGGTGTCGTCGGTGGCCACCACATGCGAAGCCCGCACCTGATCCGCCATCAGCGCGTACAACGGTTCGACCAGATCGGCCACATCACCGCACCAGACCGACTGCGTGGCCCGCGAAATCTCGAAGCCCTGCCGCGCGAAGACATCTTCCAACCGATAGAGTGGGAGAAAATCGGCGAACTTGCTGGTCACGATATAGGCCAGCAGTCCCGGCCCGGCCAGCCCCTTGTCGATCGCCATCTCCGGCCTGGCCGCCGTCTCGATGCGTGGGTTCTCGCCGTTGATCTCACAGGCCGG
>JAJZMO010000359.1 GCA_021798235.1 Acidobacteriota bacterium
CCAGATTTCTGCCGCCGGAATAATACTGGTCCGGCTGCCAGCGATTGCCCGCTCCATCCGTGATCGCCTGCAATTGCGTGGATACAAGCAACGGCGGCGCAGCCCCGTTTTTCTCTGGGAGAATCTCGATGGCATTCAGGAAAGCATCCCGCGTCCAAAAATTCAGATGAATCTTGCCATCGGAGCTGGGAACAACATGGGAATAAATTTTTTCCGTGGCGGTATTGGGACTGCCCGCATCAATCACTACATCCAATTTTTGCTCCAGCGTCGCCACGCCCGGCTTGCCGGGTACCCGCACCCCTGCGATCGTAAAGGAATCATCGCGCATCCCATCGAAGATTCCCGGCTGCGTTTCCGCAAAAAGCAGGTGTACCTCGTACTCCCCGGCAGCTACGGGAATGTCATATTGAAATTGGTTCTGGCGACCCGTCGAGTAGATTTGCGGATCCAATGCGCGCGCAATGGTTGCAACCGGACGCCGAAAGGCATCCCCGCCATTGAAATATTGATCGGGCAGCCAAAGATTGCCTTCCCGGTCTGTGTAGGTGCCTGCACTGTTGCCGCAGCGGATTCGAATGGGCTTGCGATGGGATACCGGCACGGTCTCCGGCGGCTGCCAGCCGGGAATCACAGTTTCGTTAACGGGCATTAACGGGAGCACTGGCGACGGTACGCCATAGAAACGCCCCGTAACTCGACTTTCTGCACGCGCCCAGACGATGCGCACGACCAGCGCCCCCAGTGCGACGCCCAAGAAGAGGAAGAGCGCCCGACTCAAAAAGCCATTGGAGCCAAACCTGTGCAGCCAAAAGACACGCCAGCGCGACAGCCAACTGCGGCGCGCAAACACAGCTTCCAATTCCGACGCGGACGGATGCAGCGCCTTGGCATCCGAAGCGACATCCATGCCGCGCGCCCGCGCCTCCGGCTGCGGGGGCTGCTCGTTTCCCTTGTGGATAAATTCAGGAGCGTAGGAACCAACCGGCAGCTGGATGTGGATGGCGTGGTTTTTCCCTTCGGTCTCGTAGTACTTTTGCAGCCGCTTGCGCAGGTGATAGAGATCGACGCGCACAATGGCGTTCGATTGCGGATCAAAGTCGGGCTTGCGCCCCAAGGCCTCCACCGCAATCGTGTATTCCTTCACCTCCGCGCTGCGCCCTTCAAAATACATCTGGCTCAGATAGCGCAGAACCTGCGAGATGCCAGCGGCACGCTGAAACAAGGGAGAGGCCAGCACCACCGATACTTCCGCCATTTCCTCCGCGCGCGTGTTCGCTACGGGCAAATCCAGCACTGCAGACACTTCCGAGACCGCCATCGTTAACTCCAGAAAACCAATGCAGGAGGAATGGGCCACACTTTGTGTCGAAAATCACAGAGTATCGAACTGGGGAGTTCCACCTGTGGGACGAGATGGTAGCACTTGTCCCCACAATGTTCTAGTTACAGAAGTAGGCTGCGCCTGGCAAAAATCAGAGTCTTCGAAGTAATGCGATTTACCTCCATCGTCACTTGTCTAGACAGAGCCTTGCAAGAGTTGTGCAGTGTCCGGGGAAATCCATTCCAAGGCATCGGTGCAGCAGCGGAGATTCGCAGCATTTACGGAGGGAGAAGCGGGAGGGTTTTAGAATGCTGCGCACAAAAAACTGCCGGAGCCTTTGCGCACGCAAAAGCTCCGGCAGGGTTGTACGTCCCTATTGCAGGGTTGTGGACTGGTGCAGCGGCAGGCTCTGGCTGGAGCCGCCCACGGCAAAGGTATAGGCTCCCGGAACCCGCTTCCACGCATTCGCCGTCTCGTCAAAGACCAGCAGATACTGCGGATCAATGTTGACGGTGACCTGTTGGCTTTGTCCGGGCTTCAACTCCACTCGGGCCCAGCCCACCAAGCGCTTCGGCGGCTCGTTGGCCGCTGCAGGCAGCATGGCGTAAACCTCGGCAATCTCCGCACCGGCGCGGCTGCCCGTGTTCTTCACGGTAAAGCGCACGCTGCTGGCATTCGGAGCCACCGACAAGCCGGAGTAGCTATATGTGGTGTACGACAGGCCAAAGCCGAAGGGAAAGAGCACCGGCTTCTTTTCCGCGTCATACCACTTGTAGCCGACCTTCAGCCCCTCGTCGTAGGTGACGGAGTATTTGGATTGCACATGTGCAGCACCGTTGACTGCGCCGTTGCCCTGACCCATGTCTTCCGCCGAAAGCGCAGGAATCGTGCGGTGCGGCAGATCCGCATCGCTGATTGGGAAGGTGATGGCGAGCTTGCCCGTGGGGTTCACCTTGCCCAGCAGCACATTGGCCAGCGCGATATGGCCGCGCGTGCCGGCATACCAAGCCTCGACCACTCCGCGCACCTGGCCAATCCACGGCATAGTGACCGGGCTGCCATTTTCCAGCACGACAATCGTGTTCGGGTTGGCGGCAGCCACTTGCGCGATCAGCGCATTTTGATTGCCCTGTAGCGCGAGTGTGGGCAGGTCCATGCCTTCGGACTCCCACTGATGCGCGAAGACAATCGCCACATCCGCATTTTTGGCGAAAGCAGCCGCAGCGGCTGGATCATCGCCAGAGTTGTACTCCACATGCACGTTGGGCAGATCGGCCTGCAGCGCCTTCATCGGAGAAGTGGGGAACCAGATATGCTCCTGCCAGTGCGTAGCCCCCTGGCCGGGCGGCAGAATGGCGTTGCCGCCGATGGGATCGACCTGTGCCGAGCCTCCGCCAGAGAGCATGCCCACATCCGCGTGGCCGCCGATGAGCGCCACACGATGCAGCGCAGCAGCGCGCAGCGGCAGAATTCCACCCTGGTTCTTGAGCAGCACGATGCTCTGCTCCTCGATGTGCTGCGCGATGTCACCATCGGCAAAGGGATCGACGACGCTCTTCTGAATGGGATCATCGACAACGCCGGCGGCAAACTCCGAACGCAGTACACGCTCAGCGTGGTCGTTGATCTCCGAAAGGGGCACCTTGCCCGCATCCACGGCAGCCTTCAGCGCCGGGCCAAAGTAAGTATCCATCGGCTGCTCTTGGTCCAGACCCGCAGCGGAGGCGGCAATCGTACTGTGCGTGCCGCCCCAGTCAGAAAGCACAAAGCCGGGATAATGCCACTCGCCCTTGAGCACGTCATGCAGCAGGTAAGGATTTTCGCAGGCGTAGGCTCCATTGACGCGGTTGTAGGAGCACATCACCGCCGCCGCGTGGGAGATGTTGAGCGCAACGTGAAAGGCCAGCAGGTCGCTCTCTTGCATCGCGCGCTTGCCAATGATGGCATTGACGATATTGCGGCCCGTCTCCTGATCGTTGATGGCGTAGTGCTTGATGTCGCCAATCACGTGCTGGGCCTGTTCGCACTTCATCAGATTGCCGACCATGGTTCCAGCCAGAATTGGATCTTCACCGGCATATTCAAAGGTGCGGCCATCGCGCGGTTCGCGGGCAACGTCCACGCCGCCGCCCAACGTCATGTTGAAGCCCTGCGCG
>JAJZMO010000270.1 GCA_021798235.1 Acidobacteriota bacterium
CACGATCGTCCCACAGCGGGGCTGGATGTGGATGCCCTAATGCGCAGCGACTACGCCGCCCTGTTGCCCTATACCTGGGACCCGGGCAATCGCATGTACGCTTCGTTTACGCACCTCACTGGCTACTCCTCCAACTACTACACCTACCTGTACGACAAGGGGATTGCGCTCGACTTCTTCGCGCAATTTGATCCGAACCATTTGCTCGACGGCCCTGCTGCGCTGCGCTATCGCACCACGGTGCTGGAGCCGGGCGGCTCGGAGCCAGGCGCGGAACTGGTACGCAATTTTCTCGGTCGCCCGCAGAACCTGACGGCCTTTGAAACCTGGATGAACGAGGAATTCGCGCACTAAGTTTGGTCGGGGCAGGCTGGGCAGGATCCGTATTGCTTGGTAGAGGATGGCACCCTGGCTGCCCCATTTTCCACTCTTTGCAGATGCCGTCCACAGGTGCATCCACAGGCAGGCCGACTAGACTCCTACCCATGGCTACCGCGCCCGAACTCGCCCTGGATCGCGGCCTGCCCGCAAGCATTGACGCTGAGCGCACCATCCTGGGCGCGATTCTGCTCGACAACGCCGCCTACAGCGAGGCCGCCGAGCGGCTGAATGCCGATGACTTTTCCCTCGACTCCCACCGCAGAATCTTTGCCCGCATGGGCGAACTGGTGGATGGGGGTCGCGCCGTGGACATCATCACGCTGAGCGAGGAACTGGATCGTCGGCGCGAGTTGGAATCCATCGGCCATCGCGCCTACCTGTTCAGCCTGACGGAAAATCTGCCCCGCCGCCTCAGCATTGAAGACTACGTTCGCATCGTCAAGGACAAGTCGATGCTGCGACAGTTGATGGGCATCTGCTCGACGGCGCTGGCCCGCGCCAGCGACCAAGGCGAAGATGCGCTAGAGGTATTGAATGCGACGGAGTCCGCACTGTTGGAGGTCTCCGAGCGCGGCATCACGCAGGGATTCTCCAGCATTCCAGAGATTGTCCGCGACTCCTTCGGCTCCATCGACAATCTATACAAGGAAGGCCGTGAGGTCACAGGACTGGCCACGCACTATCAGGAATTTGACCGCATGACCAGCGGACTGCAACCGTCGGAGCTGTTCATTTTGGCTGCGCGTCCTTCGATGGGAAAGACGGCCTGGGCGATCAACATTGCGCAGAATGCGGCGGTGCGCGGCGGCAAAGTGGTTGGCATCTTTTCGCTGGAAATGTCGAAGGAAGCCTTGCTGCGCCGCATGTTGGCCTCGCAGGCCTTGGTGAACATGCGCCACATTCAAACGGGATTTCTGACGCGCGAGGATCGGGACAAGCTGGTCGGCGCTCTGGGTCTGTTGGCAGAGGCGCGAATGTACATCGACGACACGCCGGGCATCTCCCTGGCAGAGATGCGCGCCAAAGCGCGGCGGCTTCGCCAGCAGGAGGGCCAGCTCGACCTGATCGTCATTGACTATTTGCAGTTGATGTCCGGCGGCAGCACCGGACCGAATGCGCGGCGTTATGAAAATCGCACCCAAGAGGTCTCTGCCGTCTCCCGCGGACTGAAGGCGCTGGCCAAGGAGTTGCGCGTGCCGGTGATTGCGCTCTCGCAGTTGAGCCGCGCCAGTGAACAACGCGGTGGCGATAAGAAGCCCATGCTCTCGGATCTGCGCGAATCTGGTTCGATTGAGCAAGACGCTGACGTGGTGGCCTTCATCCACCGCGACAGCTATTACAACCGCGATGAGAACGGCGATGAGGACCCCGACAGCAAGGGCAAGGCCGAGATCATCATCGCCAAGCAGCGCAACGGCCCCACGGGATCCGTACATTTGCTCTATTTGTCCGAGTACACGCGCTTTGAAAATCCCTTCCAAGGCGATGACCACGGGCAGTAAGTGTCCGGAGCGGTCTAGGCCAGAGCCAGGCCCGGCAAACTCGCCAAACAGAGTGCGATTTGCGCCAGAAGAATTGCGACAATCAACCACCGAAAGCTGCGGGCCTGCGCGGATTCCAACAAATCGGCAAAAACGCCCCCGGTAAACACAAAGACAAAGGGCAATGCCCACAGCCAAGGCTGAGAACGCACGCCCGTGGTTACAATCGTCAGCAGTAATGCGGCTGTAAGAAAAGGAGCCGTGTTGCCGAAGTAGCGTATCCGGCGATGGAGCGCATAAAAGGCCACCGCCGTAGCCACCGCAATCGTGGCTCCTGCATTGGGCAAACTTACAAAGTAGAGCTTGGCTTCTGCCAGAGAGAACCAGATGCGTGCGGCTGCGCCCTGCAGCATATAGCTGAACGCATCCGCATTGAACGTGTAGGAAGCAAACAGTAGGAAGAAAGCTCCAATGCAGGCAAGCAGGAGCACCTGCATCACCATGGGACGGCGATGCTCTGCCAGATACAGCATGAAGCCGAAGGCCAGGAGCAATCCTAAAAATGCAGCCGCTATGTGCGCACATGCCGTCAGGCCCAGCGCCAGGGTCAGCAAGGCAATGCGCGGTGGCCAACGGCGCGGCGGGCTTTGCATGGTATGGGCCACACCGATGGCCGTATAGACCAGGCCAAACAGACCCCATGCGGCCAGAATTTCATTGTTGGGCTGCAGACAGGCTTGCAGCATGGTTGGCGAAAAGCAGTAGAGGGTTAAGGCAATCATGCCGCCGTGATTGCCATAGATGCGTCGCGCAACCCACCACAAAGCTCCGCCCAACCAAAGGCCAAAAAGAAGAAAGGGAAGATGCAGCAGCAGCCGTACCGAACGCAGCACGTGCCGCGATTCCCACGTGGAGGCGGCAACGGGTTCGCCGGCAACCATGCGTTCCAGCGTTAACGGCAGGCCGGCAACACGATAGGCCAGGGTTCCATCCTGCAGGTTGCCGCAGGAGGTAAAGTAGCCGCTCAGCGGGGAGGGTTTCTCCCAAAGCTCCCGGCCACAGCGGGCGTACTGATAGTCGCGTTCTGTGAGCGGCTGCCGTGCCAACACCCAGAAAAACTGGACGGCAAACAGCAATAGCAACAGCGCTGCATAGCGCTGCGCGCGTCCGATTTCTATGGAAAAAATGCGCATCAGAAATTCAAGAATGAGTCTACCGGATCGAAGCCTCGGCTGAAAAACAGCAGCGTCCCCGTCGCGCTTCAGCCCATGCGCCGTTGCGAGCGAATGGAAAATTCATAGCCTGCATTCGGTGGAAACAGAGCAGCCATCGCGCGCAATCGCTCTCCCAGCGCCTGTGGAGCCAGCAAGGGATAGCCGCGTTCGCGCAATTCTGAATAATCAAAGTCCACGGTCAACGAGAGGAGATAAATCGCCACGGCATCAGAAAAGGCAGCTTCTAAATAAGCTGTGCGCGCCTTTTCATCCAATGGATGCCCAGGCCCTCCCCAAGCCTGTCTGCGGCTTTCCCACGCATCCTGGCTTGTTTCTCCACGCACATCGGCCTCCACCTGGGACCAAACCAGCTTGGAAAACGTGTCGGGCACCCCGACGGCAT
>JAJZMO010000329.1:0-8636 GCA_021798235.1 Acidobacteriota bacterium
TCGGACGCAAACGCGCCCGTCTTGACCGCGCCTTGCTGGGTGGTTGGTAGGCTCATGATCTTCTCCAGTGCCGTTCCCGTGTGGCGCAATGCGCCGAGTGGGATACAGCCTGCATACCTCGCAGTGTACGCCCGTGGGGCAAAAAATGTCACATGGAAAAATCCCGTGATTCGAGTCACGGAATCCACGTCAAGAGCAGGTAGGATCAAGGGTGTAGAGGAGGATCGATCGATGCCCAGTCCTGTTGCGCCACAGACACCCCAAGTGAGCCGTTTTGATGTGTTGCTGGAACGCGCGCGGCAATTGCCCGCAGTTGATGTCGCCGTTTGCTATCCGTTGACGCGCGTATCGCTGGAGGGTGCGCTGGAGTCTGCTTCTTGCGGATTGATCCGTCCAATTTTGGTGGGGCCACAGGATGCCATCGCGCAATTGGCAGAACGGGAAAATCTTGATATTGGCCAGTGTGAGCGTATCGAAGCCGCAGATGAAGGCGAGTCTGCAAAGACGAGCGTGGCACTGTGCAGGTCGCGTCGTGCCAGCGCGTTGATGAAGGGCAGTCTGCACACAGATGAATTTCTGCGCCCGGTGATGTCCAAGGAGACCGGCCTGCGCACGCTGCGCCGTATCAGCCACACTTTCGTCATGGAGACGCCGGCTTACTCGCGTATTCTGCTCATCACGGATGCGGCCATCAACATTCTGCCCAGCCTGGAAGACAAGGTGGACATTGTGCAGAACGCGATTGATCTGGCGCATGTTCTGGGAGTCCCGAATCCAAAGGTGGCGATTCTCTCCGCAGTGGAGACGGTGCATTCCAGCATTCTCTCCACCATTCATGCGGCGGCACTGTGCAAGATGGCCGAGCGCGGCCAGATCAAAGGCGGGATTCTCGATGGACCGCTGGCCTTTGACACCGCCGTCAGTCCCGAGGCGATGCGCATCAAACACCTCACTTCTTCCGTAGCGGGACAGGCGGACATTGTCGTTGTCCCGGATTTGGAATCAGGCAACATGCTGGCCAAGCAGCTTGAGTATCTGGGCGGAGCGAGTCTGGCGGGCATTGTGACAGGTGCAGCCGTGCCGATTATTTTGACCAGCCGCGCGGACTCAGCCAAAACACGCATGACTTCGGCTGCAGTCGCATCGTTGATGCACGCGGGCGAAGAGTTAATCGTGGCCTGAACCAGGATCGATGGCACCCGCTACCGGCGCGGACATTTACAATGAGAGAGTTCCGCGGGCCTGTAGCTCAACGGTTAGAGCAGAGGACTCATAATCCTTTGGTTGGGGGTTCAAATCCCTCCGGGCCCACCAATCTTGCGCGGTTGCGCGGGCTAGGGTTTGTCGTAACCTTTGGTATTCTGAACTCCGCAACGGCTCTTGTTGCTTGGAGTATCTTTGTCATTTATATCCACCCATGACTGACCGCGCACAGCGTATCTACCGGCCTCTTCTTTTTGTCGCGGTTGCATTGTTGCTTTTGCTGCGGCTGTTGCATTTGCGTGCTGACTTTACCTCGATGCACTGGTTCAGCCAGGAGGCCGCGGAATTTACCGACGAGGGTTTTTATACCAGCGCGGCGCTTCATCACTTTACGGGCGTTCCCCTCTATATTCGCGGCGGATGGAACCCAAGCGTCTTCATGCCCGTTTGGCCTTTGCTGGTGGGTGCGGTTTTTCATTGGACAGGAGTCTCCGTCGTTGCGGCACGCGCGCTGGCCGTTGTCTGCACGTGGATCACAGCATTGCTGCTTTACTTTGTCACGCGGCAATATCGTTCGCAGATCTTCGCGCTGATCACTGTACTTCTATTTGCTGCGAACGTACTTGGATTTTTTATTGGACGCTTGGCGATTTTGGAGCCTGCCTTCTGTCTCTTTCTCCTGCTCACACTGTGGATGGCGGGCAAGGTGCGCGCGAATGGCTACGCATTGGCGGGGGCTGTCGGCGTTGTCTTTGTGATCCTGACGCTGACAAAAACCACGGGACCATTTGTGCTGCCCGCCGTTTTGTATCCCATCTGGGCGAACAATCGGGAGGATCGCAGCGAGGCAGGCAAACTGCTGGCAACGGCTCTGGGCATCATCGTGCTGCTGCTGGGATGCGCAAAGATATTTTGGGCGGGGCACTATGCCGTGGATGCGCAGATTATTCTGGGCATGAATCCGCTGTGGCAACTGGAGCATTCTCTGCCCCGACTGGCTCGGTTTTTCTTCCGCGGCACTTGGATCGATCCGGTGCTCTTTCCGCTTGCGCTGCTTTGCGCCATTGCAGCACTGGCGCGGCTGCGCTTTCTGTGGCGGGACACGCTATTCGTCACAGCGGTTTTGTGGGAGACCGGTTACGCTGCATTCATCGTCTTTCATTATGATGGCCCGCCGCGCTACTTCGTCCCGTTGATTGTGCCCACAATCTGGCTGGCGTTGATTCTGCTGGAAGTTCTGTGGAAGCAGCAAAAGCGGACGGCGCAGGTGTTGGTTGCGTGCGTTGCCGTGTCGGCAGTTTGGAACGTGGCGAGTATTGTGCGGTATCTGGCACACCCTCACTACACATTTTTCCAGACATGTGCGTCCATCCGGCGCACAGTGGAGGCCGACGCCAGCGTGCCGCATCTTTTGATTGGCCGTGGGGCGGAAGAGATTTCCCTGATAAGCGGGGGGCTGCCCGCCATCGACAGCGACGGAATGATGCCGATGGCGGAGAAGATCCCGACGTATCACACTGGCTGGTTGGTGCAGTGGTCGCGCTACACGCCGCAACGTATGCGCTCAGCACAACAGCAATTCGACTTTGTCCGGCAGTCGAAGTATCCCGTTTTTAGCCCGGAAAAAATGGCTGTGCTGCGTCTGTATAAAATCCTTCCCCTCCGGTAGGCGGGAACTACTTGCTGTATGCGTTGCTGCGTTTTTCTGCGTGGCGCTCCTGGGCCAGAGCGATGAGCCGGTCGATGAGCTTGGCATAGGGCAGGCCGCTGGCCTCCCACAGCTTGGGATACATGCTGATGGAGGTAAAGCCGGGCAGCGTGTTGACCTCATTGATGTAGATTTTTCGAGTCCGTTCGGTTTTGCCTGGTTCCATTAAAAAGTCCACGCGCGCCAGGCCAGAGCATTCGCAGGCACGAAAGGCGGCAAGGGCCATCTGCTGCACGCGCTTGGCCTCCGCCTTGGTAATGTTGGCGGGAATCACAGGCTGGGAGCCTTCACTCAAATACTTCGCGTCGTAATCGTAAAACTCCTTGCACGGGATGATTTCGCCAACAACAGAGGCCTCAGGCGCGTCGTTGCCCAGCACGGCGACTTCCAGCTCGCGCGCCTTGCCGTGCTTGCCGCCCACGCTTTGCTCAATGACGATCTTGCGATCATAGTGTGCGGCCATCTCCATCGCGGGAGCCAATTCTTTGCGATCATGCACCTTGCTGATGCCGACGGACGAGCCAAGATTGGCTGGCTTGATGAAGAGCGGATAGCGCAGCGCGGCTTCAATTTGCTGCGTGGCGCGGCGGGGATTCTTCGCCCACTCCGCGCGCAATAGTGTTATGGATTTTGTCATGGGCAGCTTGGCCGTGGCGAAGAGCCGCTTCATCACGTCCTTATCCATGCCGGCAGCGGAGCCGAGCACGCCGGAGCCAACATAGGCGATGTCGGCCAACTCCAGCAGCCCTTGCACCGTGCCGTCTTCTCCGAAGGTGCCGTGCAGCACGGGGAAGATGACATCAACGGCCAAGGATTGTTCCGCGCTGGAGCGCAAGCGGGCCAGGGAACTGGTTACGGCAGGCGCAGGCTCTGGGCGCAGCAGCGTTTCACTGCCATGTGCCAGCACGGAGGCCGAGGCCGTTGCCTCGGGATCGCCCGCGCGCAAATGTTTTTCCGTGGATGGGGGGGCGGACAACATGCGTTCCGCGTCGCCGGAGGTGAGCCAGTGTCCATCCTTGGTGATGCCGATCAATTGCACATCATAGCGGCTGCGGTCGATGGCTTGCAGTACGCTGGCGGCAGAGAGCAGCGAGACTTCATGCTCACCGCTGCGTCCGCCAAAGAGAATGCCAATGCGTGGTTTGTTCATGGGTGTCCTGGGATGTTGTTGTGTCAAAATCTCTTCAAGTTTTAGCGCAAGGATCTTGTTACTTTTTCTTTATAAAATCTTCTTCCCAAATGCAGAAGCAATCAACTCCACGGCTAACTGCGCGGTGCGGTTGCGCTCATCAATGACGGGGTTGACCTCGACCAGTTCAAAGCTGAGCATGCCGCTATCGTTGGATGGCGCGGCGCGGCTGGTGGCATCGGCAAGTATCTCCATCGCCAAGTGCGCTTCGCGATAGGTGGCGCCGCCGCGTACTGGCGTGCCCACGCCGGGTGCATCTTCGGGATCAACCCAGTCCATGTCCAAGGAGACGTGATAGCCCGCAGTGTCGCGTCCGGCAATGCGCAGCGCCTCTTCCATCACGGCGCGCATTCCACGCTCGTCGATGTCGCGCATGGTGTAGACGGCGGATACGCCAGCGCGGCGAATATTTTCTTTTTCAGCGGCGTCGATGTCGCGCACGCCGACCAACACCGTGTTTTGCGCAGCCACCTTGGGTTGCCAGTTGAGCAGGTCGCGCAGCGGCTTTGGTCCCAAACCGAGCAGCGCAGCCAGCGGCATTCCATGCACGTTGCCGCTGGGCGAGGTCTCCGGCGTATTGCAGTCGGTATGCGCGTCCATCCAAACCAGGCCGATCTTTTTTTTCTTGCGGCGGAAGAATTCCGCCACGCCGCTCACCGTGCCCACGGCCACGGAGTGATCGCCGCCGAGCACAATCGGCGTCTGCCCCTGCGCGAGGGTCTCTTGCACCTGTGCGGCCACCTCTGCGCAGGTTGCGGTGATTGGTGCCAGATATTTTGCGTGCGTATCGCCGCATTGTTGCTGCTCGGCCAGTGCCACGGCGATGTTGCCGCCATCTTGCACACGATGGCCCAACGCTTGCAAGCGCGCCTGCAAGCCTGCCACGCGCACTGCTGAGGGTCCCATGTCCACGCCGCGCCGCGCTGCGCCCAAGTCGAGCGGCACGCCCAGGATGCGCAGGTCGCGGCTGTGCGTTGCGGGCCGTACTTGCGGCTTGGGCTGCGTGGATTTTTTCGGTGTCATCATCCAGTTGATCCGCGTCCTATCCTTCCGCTGCTTGTTGACTGCCCGTGTCGAGCCAGGCGAAACTCTCCTGCAATTTTTGCACGAGTGCGGATTCAGCCGATTCGGTGAGCGCGTCCTGGCTGGGATGAATCTCCAAAACTCGGGACGGAGTGTGCGGTAGGCTGGCCAGAGCGCGCAGCGCCTCCGGCCAAAGAATGCTGCCTTCGCCGGGCCAGAGGTGCGTGTCGCGGTCGCCTGCATTGTCGTGCAAATGCACCATGCGCACATGTGGGGCGAGGGTTTCGATAGCAGTTGTGATGCCACCGCCGGGCAGGCTGGCGCAGAGATGCGCGTGGCCCAGGTCCAGGCAAACGCCCACATCGCGGAAGTGGCCACTGGCAATGATCTCCGCCAAATGTTGCGGCTGAGCCACGTCGTTGGTCAGATTTTCCAGCAACAGCTTGACGCCAAGCGGTGCGGCAAAGGCGCGCAGATGTTCGACCGCGGTTAGCGCGTGTTCGAATGCGCGGGCGTCCCATGGATCGTTGGCATCGCCCAAGTGCAGGATCAAATAAGCGAAGGGAATCTGCTCGGCGCATTCGAGTGCCCGCTTGACCTCATCCATTGCGTCGATGCGGCGGGATTTTTCCCGATGCACCACGTTGACGGCGGGCGCGCCCGTGCGGCCCATCTCTGCATCGGGAAAGAGTGGTGCGTGCAGCGCCAGCGGTCGCAACGGGTTGGAGCGGAACCATGCGCCCAGATCGCGCGCATCGCTGCGGCTGGCGTAGTCAAAGTGCTGGCGCGCGGCGAAGACCTCAACCGCCGCTGCTCCGGAGCGCGCCAGTGCATCGAGCGGTACGGAAAGCAAGCGTCGGCGTAGAAATAGATAGCTGGATACAGTGTGGGACATGGGCATGGCTTCCACGGATAAAACGCAATTCTACTGTATCCACCGGAGACAAGAGAATCGGTTTGTTGCTCAATCGCCAGGGGAGACACGGAGGCAGCCACCAATTTTTTTGCGGCGTGCAGCGTGTTATCGATCCGAGATGCCCAATTCCAAGCGGGTGTTCTTGGGGAATTCCACTTGATGGCCGGGCATGATCCAGCGTTTGGTGACGGATTGCGCCAGCGCGTAGTAGGCGAATCCCTGAATGGCCAACGGATTTAGGTAAATCGTGGAAACAACACGAGCCACAAGGCCAAATCCATTGCTGGTCGTCAAGCTGGATCCCTGTCCTGAAGCTGGATCGTAGGTACTGTGTGCGGCCATCAGGCCCAGCGCCAGCGGAGCCATAAACTTGCCTTTGTTCGAATTGGCTTGAGCTCCACCCTCTTGATCGACGGTGACGTTCTGGCCTTTTTGACCTTCGACGGAGGTCATCTGGCCATGCACGCGCTCCAATGTTCCCGTGGGCAATTGCACTTGGCGAAAGGTGAAGCGCAGCTTGCCGTTGCGGCCAAACTTACGCGCGGGCTTGGCCTGTTGCACCACGCCGAGCAGTTGCGTCCCGGTCGGCAGCAGCACGTGTTTGTGCGTGGCATCCATGTAGGGCTGGGTCAACACGGCCTCGACCGGTGTGCCTTGCTTGCTGGTGGCGGAGCTGAGGCTGGTGGTCAGGACGGCCTCAATCGTTCCGGTGGGAATGTGCCCGTTCGGCGGGGTAATGGGCAGCGGCGTGGCGGCTTTGGGGTCGGCCAAGGTGAGCGGCTGGCTGAGCACGGCGTCAAACTGCGTGCCCGTCCATATCTCCTGGGGGTGGTAGGGAATTTGCCCATAGAGGAGGCGCAGGGCGAACTCCGCTTTGTGCTGGCTATGGACAGAATTCTTCAGGCTGACGGCTTTATCGTGCACAAAAGTGGTAAATTTCTTCCACAAAGAGGGCTTTTTCTTCGGCTTTGCGGTCATGTGAACCACACCTACAGTGCGTTCCGTGGCGTTGGCGGCGATGGCGAGCCGCTGGCCATTGGGCAGCACCAAACCGTCCAGGGCTAGCTCCGGGGTTTTCAGCGGGGTGAAGTCGGCGTTGAGTAAGGCCCAGACGCGCGTGCTGCGACGGACGGGGCGGAGCTGCGAGATTTTACCGGTGACGCGGGTATGTGCGGGCAGGAGAAGATGGTCGGTGGTGTAGACCGGATCGATCAGATAGCCTGCCACGCGTGCGCCGCGCTTCATGCGATAGCGGTGGTCGATTTGCACGCGCAGGGGGAGTCCCGTGGGCAGGGTGGAGGTGAGCGCGGGTGGAGCAGGCGGCTGCGTGGGCGGTGCCGCCGCAACGGGGGCAGCGGGCGCGGCAGCAGGCCGGGTGAGCAGTGTGGGTGTTTGCTGGCTGAGACCGGGCTTTGCCGCTGGTGTCGCCGTACTGGCAGTGGGTGCCAAGGCAGTCGATGCTTGCGTGGCAGGCGGCGCGGAGTGTTGCTGTGCAAACAGGCTTTGCCCCGGAGCGCAGAGCAGGCAATAGACAGTCCAGCAGAGCGCTATGGGCCATGATGCGGTTGGCCGCTGCTTGGGTATCAGCGTGGGTCGTAGGCGCGCCATGCGCATCGTCTTCAACAAGCATAGACCTCGCGATTGAGGGCGTTCCGACGCGGCACCGGAAGCAGAGAAGCTCCTGCTTGCAGGCTACTCCCCAGCCGATTCCTTGAAAAGCCTTCTGGGAATTGTGTGTACTGGGTTAGACGAAAGCATCGGCAAATGGTTTTCTGCGTTTGCGCCGAAGGAACTGCCCCTAGGGTTTATTCATCATCGGCCTCCTCGTCGATGTCGGTGTAGTCGTCTCCATAATCCATTTTTTCCATTTCCGCATGAGTCGCGGCCACGGTTCCCTCCAAGACGGGTGTATCGGGAACCGGCATAGGTTCCTCTTCATCATCGGTCGCCGGTATCTCCTCCAATCGAATGTGCAGGGGGATGCCTTCGACGTCCTCTTCGAGCAGCATGAACTTGCGAACGTAGCGCAGTGGTTCTTCGGCCACAGCCATCTGTTGCAGGTGGTAGCGCCAAACGTCGGCTTGCGCGGAGCGCCGCATATGGCCGCGTCTGCGCACCGTAACGATGTTTCCATCTTTGGAGATGCGCGTGTAGGTAGTTTTGGGCAGCAGGAAGGCAATCTTGGTGCCTGGCTTCCAAAATGCGTAGGCGAATTCGTGGGAAAAAAGCAGGGCGTAGTAATGACGTTCCTTGTCCAAGACCGCAATGGACTCTTCAAATCCCTGCCAGGTGCGACCCAAGTGGTTGACAAACCACTTTCGAAACTCAAAGCCATTGCTCCTGGCTTGGCGGACCACTGCGCGCAAAAGATCAGATCGTGTCATGCTTCACTCACCAGCGAATTCAGAGTCAAGAGGACTGTTTCCCAATCCCAGTTCTGGCCATAACCGCCAGAAGGCGTCTTCAGAGAGAATCTGCGACGTCTTCGTGTGCTATCGATTCCGGCATCAGTGTACAGCAGCCCTACTTGGAAGTAGCATCGAATCACCGTTAGCTTGCATAGTTTCCTAGGGGAACCGACGCTGGATATATCTGGC
>JAJZMO010000329.1:8736-21300 GCA_021798235.1 Acidobacteriota bacterium
CGTGCACTTTGTCGCAAAGGGGCGCACGGGATGCAGCAATTCGAAAAGCAACCAATGCCAATATGGAGTGAAGATGACAGAAAGAGCGCAGCAGCGTGAAAGTTTCTCAATGAAGTATGCGTGGGTGCGGGGACAAATCTGGATTTTCAATGTGTTGCTGCTGGCGGCAGTCTTTTGCCTGGGCTGGCGGATGCACCCCAAGACACGGGTGCAGGCGGCAGCCTCTAGCGGCGTGTTTTTTCAATTGAGCGGACTGGACGAAGGCGATGCACTGACGCTGTACTACCCGGATCAAAAAGCGATCTACGTCTATCAAGGCATCCTGACGGGCGATGCGTATTTGGGCTGCACGTACCGCTTCGAACTGGGCAAGCCGGGCGAGCCGATCACGCGGCACATCTGCCCGATCACGGTGATCCACTAGCGCGGCTCCGGTGGGAGTAGCGGCTTCGGCGGGCCTTTTGCGCAGCGCCGGGCGGAGCGGCCAATGTTGCCCGCGCGCTTGCACAGATTCGCGCCGGAACCGACACTGGATGTATCGGGCAAGGGAATGAGGAGGCGTGTGCAGATTTCTTCCCCAGAACAGAAATGTAAACAGGGCACGGAGGGTGGCAGCCTGCGTTTGCGCCCGCAGGTACCGCGTAGGAGCCTGAGCGTAGTGTTGCTGCTGGCCGGAGTCTTCTGGCTGGGGCCGCAGGCGCACGCCACGGTGACCGCGCCCAGCGGCTCGCACACCGATGCGTTAAATTTGCGTCCTGAGGTGCAAAGCGCCTACCTGGATTTTTACGATCTCAACTTTGCCAGCGCGCTGAAAAAATTTACCGCGATACAAAAAGCGCATGCGGACGATCCGCTGAGTACGGTCTATGTGCTGAACGTGACCATCTTTCAGGAGCTGTACCGGCTGGGCCTGCTGGATACCACGCTGTACGTGCATGATGGATTTTTGAGCGGCAAGCATCCCGTGGTCGAAGACATGCAAGTGCGCGCCCGTGTCGATGCGCTATCGGCAGAGGCCATGCGCCTGGCGAATGAGCAATTGCAGGCCGATCCGCACAATGTGGATGCGTTGTTTGCACGCGGCTATGCACGCAGTCTGCGCGCCACCTACATGGCGATGGTGGAGAAGCGGTACTTGCCCGCGCTCTCGATGGCCTTTGCCGCCAACCGCGACCATGAAGAAGTGTTGCGTCTGGATCCAAAGTACACCGACGCCAAGCTGGTGGTGGGTGTGCATGAGTACGTGCTGGGATCCCTGGCGCTGCCGCTGAAGATTATGGCGGGCATCTTTGGCATCGGCGGCTCGGTGGACAAGGGCCTGGCGGATCTGCGCGACGACAGCCAGCAGGGAACGATCACGGCCACAGCGGCCAGTACGTCGCTGGCAATTTTTCTGCGGCGCGAGGCGCAATACCCAGCGGCCATTGGCGTCATTGATCGGATGCTGGGGGAGTATCCGCACGATTTTCTTTTTGCGCTGGAGTACGCCAACCTGCTGAAGGACGATGGAAAGGGCATGCCCGCGATTGCCGCTTATCGCGCGCTGTTGGCACGGGCCGCGCAGCCCAACTACTTCCCCAACGCGCATTGGGACATGGCCTGGTATGGATTGGGTGAGGCTCTGCGCGGGCAACGGATGGTGGCCGAGGCTGCCGATGCCTACGAAAAGGCCGCCGCCGAGCCGACGGCCACCGTGTTGTTGAAGCGGCGCACGCTGCTGGCCGCAGGCGAGATGCGGGATATTCTCCATCAGCGCAAACAGGCGCAGGCGCTTTACCAAGCCGTACTGGACCTGGGCGGCGACACGGATGAGACCGACCGGGCGCAGCGCTATTTGCATTCTCCGTATAAAGGGCACTGAGCGCCCACGACCACCAAGTAGGGGGATTCCAAACCAACGAAGTGCGTCAAGGAATCTGCGGCTGCGCGGAACTTTTCGCGGAGCGAGCGCGTAACGAATGGCAGACAGGGGAGGCAAGCTATGTTTTGCAGATTTTGTGGACAGGCGCTGGCTGCTGGTGCGGAATTTTGCTCCCAATGTGGCAAGGCGGTGACGCCGGGAGTGAGTGGTGCGGCGCAAAACGGTGGCGCGCCGTGGGATGGCCTGTACCGACCGCTCCATGTGCGCAGGATGGCGGGCGTGTGCGCGGCCCTTGCATTGCGGTATCGGTGGGATCTGACGGCGACGCGATTGCTAACTTTAATTTTTGGCTTCGTGCTCTTTCCCTTCACAGAGATTGCCTATGTCGTTGGCTGGATGGTTTTGCCCGAAGAGAGACCACAGCCGCCCGTCGGTTAGGAATTCTTCTTCGCAGATATTGCGCATTGTGTGTGGATGCGGCCACAATGGGGATGAGGATTCCCGTTTGTACATCGAGCGCGACGAAGCCAAACTGTTTTACACGCACTTGGGCAGCGGTTCCGACGTGGTGATGATCCATCCCACGCCGGTGCATCATGCTTTTTGGATGCCGGTGGCAGAGCAGTTGGCGGATCGGTACCGGATCTGGTTGATGGATCTGCGCGGGCATGGGCAATCCAGCCTGGGCATCGGTCCAGTGACTCTGGAAAAACTGGCGCGCGATATGCACACGATTCTGGAGGTGGCGGGCGTTCGCCGTGCGGCTTTTGTGGGCTGCTCGATTGGTGGCTATCTGCTGTATGAGTATTGGCGCAAATATCCGCAGGAGATGACGGCGCTGGCCGTGGTGTGCAGCAAGCCGCAGCCGGATGATGAGGCCATGCGCGAGCGCAGGCACCAGACCATGCGCGATGCGCGCAAGCCGGGCGGGTTGGCGCGATTCTTTGACACAACGGCGGACACGCTGCTGGGGCCAACCTGTTTACAGCGCGAGCCTAAGAAGCGCGCGACCGTGCGCGGCATGATGGACTCCATGCAACTGGAGGCGATGCTGGCCGTGCAGCAGGGGCTGATGTTGCGGGCAGACTCGGTGCCGACGTTGGCGACGATTCGCGTGCCGGTCTGCGCCGTTGCCGGCGATGAAGACAAGGGCAGCACGCCGGACGCAATGCGCGTGGTGGCAGAGCAGGCCCCGCGCGCGGAGTTTCATCTGCTCCACGGCGCGGGCCATTACGCTCCCTTTGAGCAGCCGCAAAGGGTTGCGGAGATTTTGGGAAAATTTCTAGATGCGCATTTGGAGGCGCGTTTGGATGATGCGGAATACGATCCAGAGACGGCAGGATGAGCATGCGCATACCAGCAAGAAACTTTCAATATAGCGGCAAAAACGGCGCGGAGCTGGCCTGCGAAAAAGTTCCGCTTACGCGCTTGGCGCAGGCCTACGGCACGCCGCTCTATGTCTACTCGGCGGGAGCGATTCGGGAACGGATGCGCATGTTTGCCGCCGCTTTCAGCGGAGTGCGGCACAGCGTTTGCTACTCAGTGAAGGCGAATTCGAATCTGTCGATTTTGCGGTTGCTGGCGGGCATGGGTGCGGGCTTTGACATTGTTTCTGGCGGGGAGCTGGAGCGTGTGCGCCGCGCGGACAAAAAGGCACTCAAGCGCGTGGTTTTTTCAGGCGTCGGCAAAACAGCGGCGGAGATGGATGCGGCGCTGGCCGCGGGCATTTTAGTCTTCAACGTGGAGAGCGCAGCGGAGTTGGATCTGCTGGAGGCCCGCGCTCGCGCTGCGCGCAAGGTGGCGCCCGTGGCGCTGCGCGTCAATCCGGACGTTTTTGCCGAGACGCATCCATACATTTCCACCG
Organism: Acidobacteriota bacterium; assembly: GCA_021798235.1. Next base: position 12,462 of record JAJZMO010000329.1, read on the forward strand.
GGCTGCACGCGCACAAGTTTGGCGTGCCGATGGCCGAGGCGCGTGCGTTGTACCGACGTGCGGCGCGCAGCAAGCATCTGGTGCCCACAGGCATCAGCGTGCATATTGGCTCGCAGATCCAGAACGCCGAGCCGTTTGGTCAGGCCCTGCGCCGGGTGCGGGAGCTGGTGGTGGAGCTGGCTACGGAAAATATCGCATTGCGATATATCGACGCCGGTGGCGGGTTGGGAATTTCCTACAAAATCGAAGAGCCGTTTGATCCGCAGGCGTTGTTGGCGCAGTATGCGCGCGTGGTGCGTACGGCGCTCGATGGCTTTGATGGGGAACTGCTGCTGGAGCCGGGGCGCTTTGTGATTGCGCAGGCGGGAGCGTTGCTGGCGCAGGTGCTGTACGTCAAACGCAATGGCAGTAAGACGTTTGTGGTGACGGATGCGGCGATGAATGATCTGATTCGGCCTGCACTGTACCAGGCGCATCATGCGATCGTGCCGCTGCGGCGTAGGGCCAAGGATCAGGCGACGGTGGTCGATGTGGTGGGGCCGGTGTGCGAGAGCGGAGATTTTTTTGCGCGCGACCGCTCCATGCCCGAGCTGACGGCGGGCGACACCGTGGCGATTCTGGACGCTGGAGCCTACGGTATGGCGCAGAGTTCCAACTACAACACGCGCACGCGCCCGGCAGAGGTGCTGGTGGACGGCGGTAAACACATGCTGATCCGCCGCCGTGAAACTCTGCGCGATTTGCTGGGGCCGGAGATGCTGCGCTAGCGGGCCGCCACGATGGGTGGCGCAGACGTCCAGCAGGCGCTATGTGCCAGAGCGGCTGCTGCCATCCAAGTACCGTCGCAGCACCGTGCGGCAGACGGTGTCTTCATCGTCCTGGAATGTCCAATTGGGTCTGGATGCCGCAGCCGGGTTGGTGATCTGATTTAGGTCGATCACAGCGATCTTTCCGTCGTCATAAATCGTGCGATAGGAATGCAGGAGCGCATACATTTGCCCGTGGATTAGAACGGTCAGTTTCCATAATTCCCGCAATTCTGCAGAGGTGAGCAGGGGGTGCTCAAGTGCATTGCACGATCCCACGTCGAGATTTTCTGCGTAGTTGTAGTCGAAGATCACATACTGTACCGAGTTGTTTTTTAGGAAGGTCGCTAGTCTGTTGGCGGAGACACCATAGGGCCAACCCGGCGGAGCAGCAGCGGCTCCCGGCCAGTCCGTGATGAAGATTCTGTTGCGGGAGATATCGAAGGAAAAAGAATACCCGGTATCTTCTAACGCTGTGGCTCCGGCAGGGAGGGCGTTTTGCGCACGGCTGTATTCCATTTGTATTGCAGGCGATTCCAGTTCTCTGCCGCTCAGGCTGGCCTGCAGACCCTTGTGCAAGTCTCCGGCATTGCTCCGCAGATCGCGGAATGGGCGTGGGTTCTTACCCGCCGCGTCATAGTAAAAGAGCATGCCCGTCAAAGAGAAGACACCCAGCAGCATCATGGCTCTGGCGCGTCTTGCGTCTGGAGATCGATTGGCGATGGCGATGCAGGTGCAATAGAAGACCAGTATGGCCAGAAAAAATTGCGGGTAGTTGTAGCGCCAGATAAAATCTCCGCCGGTTTTGTAATTGAAGGCAGTAATGGCCACGATGGCGGCTGCCAGAATCGAGAGCGCAAATCGAAGTCGGGAGCGCGATGGGGCAAGAGCCGCCGCTGCCAGGCCGAGAATGAGTAAAGCAATAGCCTGCAAAAATATTTTGATGACAGTGCGCGAATTTGCGAACCGGGGCAGAGTGGGGACGGTTCCATAGCGGGAGTAGTCGAAACCATGGCCCAACACCGGAAATAGATAGGTTCCGCTGGCATGATGCATGGCCAGCATCCAAGCAGCCAGAACCAAAAAGGTGCTCAACGTGGTTGCAGCGAATAGAAGCAGCATGCGGGCTGTGTTCTTGCGGAAGTAGGCAAAGAGATAGATGGTGACGGCCAGCATTCCAGCGATGGGCAGGTAAGTGGACTTTAGGCAAACCGTCGCGCCCAAAATGCCGCCGGACAGAATTGCATAGCGGAGTTGCACGGATCGCTCCGGACTATCCAATACTTTGCGCAGCAGCCAAACGGAAGCGAGCAGCAGCGGAAGCGGCAGAATGACATAGGTCAAGTTGGCAGTCTCTTGCGGAGATGAAAAGGCCAGTAACTCCATGAGCGCAATTTGCCAAGTGGCAAGCTGGAAGAGTACGCCGAGATCGTAGAGCGCTACGGCGAGCAGCAGCAGCCCGGCGGTTCTATCCGCCATGCCAATATGCGTCAGTCCTGTTGCAGCGATGAAAAAAGTCTGCAAGAAATATCCTCCACCCAAGCTGGAGATCATCCTTCTGTCGCTGAATGGATCGAAGGCAAAGGAGTGGGTGGTCAGCATTTTCTGGGGAAAAGCGAAATATGCAGCGGCGTCGTCGGGAATGTCGAAAAGACAAGTGCGAACCGTGGCTGCCAGCTTGATTGCGCAGACCAGCAATGCGGCCAGCAGCATCCAGCGTGCGGCAGGGGTTGCGCGGGCGATGAAATTTCTCCAGAGATTTTCTTCGGGGGCTTCGCGGCGCAACAGTACGTAGCTGCCTAGGCCGATTAGGACGATAGCAGCCAACACTTCTATGCGAATACCCTGCACGAGATTGATCCAGCCGCCGAGAAAGAGGACGCTAGCAATACCCAAAGCGCAGGCAACCGAGGTAGGTAGTGTAGGAAGGCGAAACAACTTGGCGGTCAGCCTGCCCCAACCTGTAAATGAGATCAGGAGCAGGAAGCACAGGGCCAGTGCGCCGATAAGGGCCAGTAAGGAGTGGGTAGTGATGGCCTGTGGCAGGCCGGTTACGCTGGGATATTCAGGTAAGTGGTCGTGAAAATACTCCCGCATGATCTCGCTGGACAGTATCACGTTCGTTCTCCTTGAGCGGATGGGGGGGCTGCGGATGCTTTTCAGCCGATTATAGCGCCGGGTGGAAGTTGGGCTGGTTGTGTTCTGCTACTGCGTCAGGGATGTGGAGGCGTTGGGGATGTTGGCGGAGGGCGACGGGTGGTCCAAAGCCGTGGAGGAGGCGTACTCGCCTTCGTCCTGCTTGGGGCCAAGGCCCAGCTTGATGAGCGCGCGAGCGTCGGGCGTGGATTTGGTTTGCCAGCCGTTGTCGGCTTGGAATTTCTGCATGGCTGCCTGGGTTTGCGCATCCCATGCGCCGGTGGCGTTGCCCTTCAGATAATGTTCACGGATCAGAGCGGCCTGAATTTCTGCTGCGCGCTGGGGATCAATGGCGCGTTGGCCCTGCACCTTATGCTTTTTGTGGCGACGTTTGCGCCAATGCCCTGCCGTCGCCTGACGGCGCACGCGGGTGGCCGAGGCAGGCAAAGAAAGAGAGAACAAAACGAAGATTGCGCAAAGAGCGTATACAACCACACGTACCCTGCGTTGCAAGGCAGACCAGCAATTCATACCTCTTCGAGGATAAGCCGATTTGTGGGGCTGCGCAACCGAAGATGAGCCAAAAAGCACGTTGGGCGCTCCGGGGATTTCCCGCGAGCGCCCAACGTGCTTTTTGTTGATTTTGTTGGAGTTTACGGCATCGTCCCGCCCACGTAGGTATTGGCGTGGGATTTATCCTGCGGGTCCGTGACCAGGAAGACAACATCGTCGCCGGGCTTTAAGGCTCCAATGGCGTCTTGGAACTGGCTGACGCTCGTCACCGGTTTGCGGTTGACCTGAAGGATGATGAGGCCGGGCTTGAGCATCTGCATCTCATCGGCGAAGGAGCCGGGACGAATGGCTTCAATGACCACGCCGCCGGGAATGCCGAGTTTGCTGGCGATGTCCGTTGGCACATCGCGCACGCTGAGGCCGAGACGACTCTGGCTGCTGTTTGCGCCGCCGGGGCCGGAGCCTTCGCTGCCGCCGCCGAGAGCGGCGATCATGTTGGCGCGGTCCGCGATGGTGACGGTGGTGGTTTTGTGCTCGCCGTTGCGGATGTAGCTGATCTGGGCTGTGGAGCCGGGTTTGCGCTCGGCAATGTCGCTGACCAGATCGTCTCCATTCTCAATGGTGCGGCCATCAATGGCGGTGATGATGTCGCCGGGTTTCAGGCCAGCTTTATCTGCCGGGAAGCCAGGCTGCACGGAGCTGATGATGACGCCGTTCTTGAAGCCGTAGACACGTTCAACGGCGCTGGAGAGCGACTGTTGCGGCTGGAAGGTGATGCCGATGGAGCCGCGGACGACCTTGTGCTCTGGCCCGATGAGTTGGTTATAGACGTTGATGACGGTGTTCGAGGGCATGGCGAAGCCGATGCCTTGATTGCCAGCCGACTGTGTATAAATGGCCGTGTTGACGCCAATGACCTGACCGGCCATGTTGACCAGCGGGCCACCGGAGTTGCCGGGGTTGATGGCCGCGTCGGTTTGCAGAAAGTGCTGGAACTCGCCGGGTGTGCCCGGCTCAATGGAGCGATTTTTTGAAGAGATGATGCCGGCAGTCACGGTCTGTTGCAGGCCGAAGGGGCTGCCAATGGCCACGACCCAGTCGCCAATGCCGACGCCGTCCGAGTTGCCCATCTTCACGATCGGCAGCGGGGATTTGGTTTCAATTTTGATGACAGCGATGTCGGTGGCCTTGTCGGTGCCGATTAGCTTGGCCGGGCGTCCCGGATCGCCCTCGGGATCCGTGGCCAGGCGAACGAAGATTTTGTCGGCGTGGTCAATGACGTGGTTATTCGTAAGAATGTAGCCGCGTGGATCCACGATGAAGCCGGAGCCAAGGGACTGGCGCACACCGCCGCCGGGGCCATCGCCACCATCGTCATCGCCGCCCGGACCCGCTTGCGGGCCACCGGGACCCCCAGGGCCATTTGGCTCGCCGAAGAAGCGATTGAAGAAATCTTGAAAATTGCCCTGATTGCCGCCCTGTGCGCCGTGGGGAGGATTCTTTGCGATCGACTCCGTATTGATGTTCACAACGGCGGGGCCGACCTCTTTGGCGATTTGCGAAAAGGCCGTGGAGAGCTTGACGGGATCGGGAATTTGCAGCGGGGTGGCATCGGAGGAGCTGCCAGCGGCCTCCTTGCCGTGGACATCATGGGCCAGGAGCGAGCCGATCAGGATGCCAGCGGAAAGTGTGGCGAGAATTGTAAATGTGAACGAGAGGCTGCGGGTGCGAAACCGGTCGAGCAGTGCTTTCATATTTGTCATCGAACCTCGAAATGTGTGAACGTGCCAAATGCGGGCTGCCAGTGGCAAGCAACAGTATAGCGCCGGAAAGGCCAGCTGGGCTGCCGCGAAGGCTCCGCTATATGTTTTGGACGGAGACGGAGGCAAAACGTTACGCGGTTATTCCGATTTGGTGCATTTTCTGGGAGATTGAGGCGAATCGGGAAGCATTCTTGTTGCCTGCGGCAGGTGCAACCGTGCTGGGCGCGGGACCGTGAGCGCGATGGAGAAGCCGTTGCTTCGGTATGGATCGCTCTCTGTCCGTGTGCCCCGTGTTTTTTCGCAGCAAAGAAGGAAGGATTCCCTGCGGGTGCCCCATGTCTCGCTTTTGAGACATGGGATCCGGAACCCTAAACTTGCAAGCGCAAGTGCCCCATTCCAGCCGCGTCCTTGGCGGCTTGTGTGGGAGGAGAATCTCCGCTCATCGTCCCAACCCTCCCTATCCACGCAGCGTCATTCTGAGGAGTCCGCCGCAGCGGACGACCGAAGAATCCAGAGAATCCTCGCTCCGTTGATCTACTGCTCGCTATGAGAATCCGGGTGCCCCATTCAAGCCGCGCTCTTTGCGGCTTGTGTGGGAGGAGAATCTCCACCTTTAATGCGCTTGCGTTGTGGCAAGTGTGGCGGAGGATGGTGCCACGGGCGAAGCGGCGGGCGGTGCGGAAGCTGTCGGCGCTGCGGGTGAGGATTGTGGCGCGGGCTGCGCAGCCGCCTGGGGCCGCGGTAGGCTGGGATCGGCCTTGTAGAGTTCCTGCAGAAACTGCTGATACTCGCGCTCGCCGCGCTTGAGTTTGCTGTAGTCCACGTCAGAGTAGTAGTGACTGATGTAGTTGAAGGCATACGCCGCGTACCAGGGGATTGAAGGATTGCGATGTGGAATTATTAAATTTTGATGGTCGGGGCCGATCATAGGATTGTTCACCGGCTTGCCCTGCGCCACCGCCCACGCAAACGGCGCCTCCCGTATGTCATAGCCAGCTAAGTACATTTGGCGAATGCCAAGGCGTAGTGCCTGCTGATTGAATCTCAGCCAAAGTAGGAAAAAATAAGCCCCCCCCCCGTGCCCCCGAGAGAAATACGCCTGCTTCTGCAATACGGATGCAATAGCATCGGACAATACCGCCGCCAGTTGTGCTTCGTTGTGTAGCGATGCAATCATCCTATCCGGTATCAGAACGATGCCATTTGGAATAGTGATCACTTCCTTGATGACTCGAGTAAAGATTTCTGGGTTGTTGTAGCTGGTGAAGCCTCCAGTCTCGTCTATCTGTGGCAAAACACCGTTGATGTCCACTAGCCCACGCGCAAATGGAGTCCGAAATGACCTGACGACATAAAAGTGGAAGTGAATTTTGGTTGTGTCGGAATCCGGAAGGTCTTTCTGATATTGTGGAACCAAGCCCATCCCAATTCTGGAAACCCAATTCTGGATCGAACGATTGGGTAGTATCTGGATCGCATTCCCGTTTAGGATCTGGATGCTGCTGGGAAGCTTTGTCACGTCGTCCGTGCTGATCTTTGTTGCGAATTTTTTGAGATACCTTGTCTCCGCGACAGATGTTTGATTGGGCCAGAATCGAAGCTGAGTACTTATTACTGCTCCATCTTTCAAATCAATGGCATGATAAATGACCCATGTATTCGGCCTGAGTTCATCCGATAAAAGCGATTTTTTGGGCGAAGAGATGTCAACCTTTGCTCGGATGGTAAGCATGTGTTGATGAACTGAGTGGATGAACGTTGTTCCATCGGGAGCGACAAGCATTCTGGTTTGCGGTGTTACTTTTAGTGGATATCCATCTATCTGGATGGTTCCGTACAAACCTTCCCCTCTCTTCTGGATCGAAGGTTCTTCCTGAACCAAGGCAGCACCTTCAAGTGATCCGAATTTTTGAATATGGTAAAGCATTACATGTAGGGCAAGAAAATGTCTTCTGTCGGGTTGTAAGGTTCCCTCAAGACGTAGAAGCGATCCAGTATGGATGTGCAGAGCAGAGCAAGGTGAAGATGTCGTTTTTGCAACATGGTATAAGTTTTCGCCCAAAGCTTCGTGTTTGAAGTAAAAAAACTGGCTCTTAACTGGCACTTCACCAATCTGGCATAGGGCACTCTTATCGAGCGCAATGTGTAGTGTTCCAATGTCAAATGATTTTAAGGAAATATTTATTGCAAAGCCTTCTACAGACTCCGAGAATGTCTTGGTTGTTGAGTGTAAAACGATACACACTAGCAACAGCGTTTTCTCAATGTTTCGCAGTTTTATCATTTTACACGCTAACTCCGGACACTAGTAAGAAATCTGCCCAGGAATCTGAAATCCTGGGGATTGAATGACACCGTATTGCGAATGTCCCATGATGTCTTGTATGCTCAGATTCTTATCTGGTATGCCTGTCGCTGATGATCCCAAGCCATCGAGTGCTGTGGGTCTTGGTAGTAGGCTTCCCTTAAATTGCGGCGAGTCGAGGCCCAATATGCTCCATATAGCTGCGAATGCGTCATTTGCCATAGAGTAAATTACATATGCAAGTGCATACTCGCAGGCCGTCCCACCACTGGCGAGACACATAATTCCTGCTGTCGCGCCAGCAGCCGCAATCATGTCATCCACGACTTTTCCCGCATTGCCCCCTATGAATACAGAGGCCCAGCCCTTTGGGCCACACAAAGTTGGATCGTTGTTGATACTGCATCCTATCGTAAGCCCTGCCGCAAGAACAGCAGCTGCGCCTGACTCAAGTGCCGCCGTGCTAGCCTGACCGCCCCAACCTAACCCTTTAATGGCCGCAGTAACTCCAATAGAAGCGACCGAAATAGCAGGGTTACATGGATTGATAAAATATCCACTAGTGCCAATCGATATATGCAAATTTGCGATTTTTTTTCCACACGCCCCTCCCCCAACGAAACCCAATGCTCCCCCCGCTTCTCCACTGGGATCGACAAAGCCCAGTGGGTTGTTATTCACGTAGGCGTAGCGATTGAGGCTCTGCGGATTCGCCAAGTCATAACTGCCGTTGTAGGGGTCGGGCGCGGTCCAGCGGCCCATCCACGGCGCGTACTGGCGCGCCTCGGCGTGATCCAGCCCCGTCTCCGCGTCGAAGCTCAACTGCGCATAGTGCTGCGTTGTGGGATCATCCGAGGCCGTCTGCGCAAAGCCATCGCCATAGGGCAAGCTGGCGTCGGTGCCTTCTACCTGGCCCGCAGAGTTCAGCTGCACGCGCCGCGTGCCCAGCGGGTCGGCCAAGTAGAAATGCAGCCCCGCAGCGTCGTAAGTCGCCAGTAACTCGCTGCCCGCGTAGACGTTGGTGTGCTGCCAGTTGCCGGTGCCATCGGTCTCCGTACGCACTCGCTCACCGCGGAGCGCGGCGTCTCCATCCCCACTCAAGCCAAGTGCGGCTTGAATGGGGCACCCGGCGCGTATGCCGTTGGTCGACAGATTGCAGGAAAGTAGTTGTCCCGGAGCTGCTGGGGTGATGGTTCCCTGAGCCACGCGATGGCCCTCCGCGCCATAAATATACTCCACCAAAACTCCACTGTCGCCATGAACTCCACCATCGCTTCGCTGTCACTTCACCATCGCCACGCCGCCGGAGATGGACT
>JAJZMO010000054.1 GCA_021798235.1 Acidobacteriota bacterium
GATGATTATTTCGCCACGCTGGCCTACATCGAAATGAATGCTCAGCATGAGGCGGCACTGCAACAATTCCGCCATGCGATTCGTGACGCCAAGCGCGTGGCCACCTGCCTGGGCTTTGGTCCGCGCTTTCAGCACTCCACTGGACAGGATTACAAGGGCGGCCCCAACACCGGCGTCTTTTTGCAGATCACAGCAGAACCGGCTGCGGACCTGGCGATTCCGGGCCAGAAGTTTACCTTTGGCGTGGTGCTGGCGGCACAGGCCGCGGGCGACTTGGCCGTGCTCGACCAACGCGGACGCCGCTCGCTGCGCGTGCATCTGGGCAAGGACGTTGCCGCAGGCCTGGCGCGACTGAACGCTGCGATCCACGCGGGGCTTCTGTCAGCATAACGAACGATGTGGCTGCAGTTTTCTTTTCCTTTCAAGAGGTTGCGGCTTCGCTTGGATTGTTGTATGTTCAGAGGGAACAGGGGTGCGCATGACCAAATCCGACTTGGTGTTTGAGGTAATGCAGTTGGGCGATTTGACCCGCAACGATGCAGAGACCATTGTGGAGACTGTATTCGACTCGGTGATTCACGCCCTACGCTCCGGGGATAAGATTGAAATCCGCGGTTTTGGCAGCTTTCGCACGCGGCAAAGAAATGCGCGCATTGGGCGCAATCCCAAGACCGGTGCCCGCGTGGATGTGCCGGCCAAGCGCATTCCTTTCTTCAAACCCAGCAAAGACTTGCGCGACTTGGTGAATTCCAAAGACGCTGCCACTTCCTCGTCTGCCCCCGCAGCCGAAGCCAGCACCGCAACCAACTAACGCGCCCCGTTTTCGTCGAGCCGGGCCGAACCGTGATACGGAAAATACGCTTGGGAATCTTTCAGCCCGCCCAAGCCGATGCAGCACTGTAGCAGTACCATGGAAACAAGGGATCACGATTCCTTAGATGGGAAGTATCCTATGATACCTGCAACGAAAATGCTGCATGGCGACTGCCTGGAAACGCTGCGGCAGTTTGGGGACAATACGTTCGATCTAATTGTGACCTCACCGCCGTATGCAGACCAGAGGACGAAAACCTATGGTGGCATCAAGCCGCAGCAATACGTGCCATGGTTTTTGGAGCGCAGCGCTGAATTTCAACGGGTACTGAAGCCAGATGGCACTTTCATTCTCAACATCAAGGAAAAAGCCGATAAAGGTGAGCGCCACACCTATGTTCTGGAATTAATTCTGGAATTGCGCAAGCAGGGCTGGCTGTGGACGGAAGAGTTCATCTGGCACAAGCGCAATTGTCATCCAGGGAAATGGCCCAACCGTTTCCGCGATGCCTGGGAACGGTGTCTGCAATTCAACAAAACCCGCCAATTCAAGATGTATCAGGATGCGGTGATGGTGCCCGTGGGAGATTGGGCCAAGTCCCGCTTGAAGAACCTCGGAAAGAATGATGGCGTTCGCTTCAATTCTCAAGTGGAATCTGGATTTGGGAAAAACATCTCCAACTGGCTGGGACGCGAGCGGGTCTATCCGTCGAATGTTCTGCATTTTGCAACCGAATGCGGCAATAAAAATCATTCCGCCGCATTTCCCGAAGCGTTGCCAGAGTGGTTTATCCAACTGTTTACGCAGCCTGGAGACTGGGTTCTGGACCCTTTCGCTGGTTCCGGCACAACCAATCGGGCCGCACTCGCCTTGGGCCGGAATTCTGTAGGTATCGATCGCGTCAAGGAATATGTAACGCTAGCGAAAAAGCATCTTGCAGCGGCTGAGAGGAACGTGCATGCAGTTAATCGATCCAAAAGAAATCACACATTACGTCGAGCAGCACATGCCGGACTTTCACAAGGCCAGGCTGGAGAGCCTGCGCAAGCTGCGATTGCTCGAAGTTCTCCGGCGCAAGAATCCTTATTTGCTTAAAGCGAAAGGCTTGGCCACTCCGCGCGACTTGGTCAAAGCCATCTTAGATGCTTTTCTTTCCTCCCAAGAAGAAACTCTCTTCGGGGGATTTCTTGAAGGATTGGCGATTTTTGTTGCACAAAAGACATACAAGGCCCACGGAAAAGCCAGCGCTCGCGGAATTGATCTGGAAATGGATAAGAATGGCAAGCGTTACTTTGTTGCGATCAAATCTGGCCCTTCATGGGGAAATTCCGGTCAAATTGAAAAAATGCGTACCGACTTTAAAACGGCAAAAAAAATCTACCGTCAAAACGGGCGAGCTTTGCCCGTTGAGTGCGTCAATGGTTGTTGTTATGGAAGACAGTCCAGAGCAAGCGAAGATAAGGGCGATTACATCAAGCTATGCGGGCAGCGGTTTTGGGAGTTCATTTCTGGAGATGTTGAGCTTTACATCAGGCTGATTGAGCCTATTGGACACAAAGCCAAGGAGCGCAACGAAGAGTTTCTCGCGCAGTACGAATTGGTGTTGGATGGTTTTACCGGCATATTCCGCGAGCACTTTTGCGACACGAAGAACAGAATCCTATGGGATAAGTTGACCCAGGTATCTTCAAAAGCCCCGGATGGCCGTGGAAAGGCTGTGAATTAGCCGTAGGAGCCATCCAATGTCCGCCCGCACGCTCATCTCAGGTTTGACCCATCGCGCGCTGAACCCCTACCATGAAGAGAGACAACCCACCCGTGACAGGGCCGTGCGCGCCGCAGTTCCGTGCGCCGCAAGCCCGCCGCGAGGACCGATCTGGAAGGCTACCCTTTTGAGTTCCATCGACACCGAGACACACGAGACACCCTCCCCCGCGCAGGCAGGGGCAGAGCTGGCGCACGATGCCAGCCACGCAGACCACGATCACGCAGACCACGATCACGCAGGCCACGACCACGCAGGCCATGACCATGCCGGACACTCCCACGCCGCTCCGGCACTGAACCCGGAATGCACGCGCACCGTGCAGGTGGAAGTTGCCGCCGATGTCGTCAGCGCCGAATTTACGTCGGTCTTGAAGCGCTATCGCAAGCTGGCACGCATTCCCGGTTTCCGTGCGGGCAAGGTGCCCGAAGCGGTGCTGCGTAGAAAGTTTGCCGACAGCCTGCGTCAAGACGTGCTGGAGGCGCTGCTGCCACAACAATTGCGCGCAGCGCTGGATGCGCAGGGTCTGGTGCCCGTCAGCCAGCCGCAGGTCACCAGTCTGCACCTGGTCGAAGGCGAGCCGCTGCGCTGCACGGCCGTCTTTGAAGTGTTGCCCACCATCGACGTCACCGGCTACGCCGAGGTCAAGGTCGAAGTGCCCAACGTGGCGCTGACGGACGAAGAGGTGCGTGAGGAGATTGCGCGCATTCAAGATTCGCACGCGACCATGGAGACCATCGCCGAGGAGCGCGCGCTGGTTGATGGCGACTACGCCGTGATCCGCTTTCAGGGCCAGGTGCAGGGCGATACCGCCGATGCGCCTACGCGTCCAATTGAGGGCGAGGACGCGACCGTCGAGATTGGCGG
>JAJZMO010000360.1 GCA_021798235.1 Acidobacteriota bacterium
CCGGACGCGATATTTGGCGCGCCTCGCAGCGAGTTTTTGACGCAGCCGTGGAAAAAGCCTATGGCGGCAAGCGCAAGGTGGAATGGTTTGAAATTTTTGCAGGGGAAAAGGCGTATGCACGCTTCAAAACCTGGCTGCCAGACGACACAATCAACGCGGCGCGCGATCTGCGCGTCTCCATCAAAGGCCCGCTGACAACGCCCGTTGGCGGCGGTATTCGTTCGTTGAACGTGACCTTGCGGCAGACGCTGGATCTGTACACATGCGTGCGCCCGGTGCGCTACTATCCCGGCGTTCCCAGCCCGGTTAAGCGCCCGGAGAATCTGGATGTGGTGATCTTCCGTGAGAACACTGAGGATGTGTACTCTGGGATCGAGTTTCGCCAAGGCACGGATGAGCAGCTACAACTGCTCAACTTTTTGAATGACGTATTGCTGGCGGGTACGAAGAAAAAAATTCGCAAAGACTCCGGCCTCGGAATCAAGCCAATCTCCATCACGGGCACCAAGCGCTTGGTTCGCGCTGCGATTGCGTTTGCGCTGAAGCACGGACGCAAGAGCGTCACGCTGGTACACAAGGGCAACATTCAAAAGTTCACCGAAGGCGCATTCCGCGAGTGGGGCTATGAAGTGGCCACCGAGGAGTTCCGCGATCAGACGGTCACCGAGCGTGAGAGCTGGATTCTCGGCAACCGCGATGCCAACCGCGGCCTTACCGTTCAAGAGAACGCGGCCATGATCGAGCCAGGCCTCGAGCACGCCCCGGAGAGCTTCCGCAAGCAGGTCTACGAAGAGATTCAGCAGGTCATCGACCGTATTGGCGTTACGCACGGTGAGGGTCGCTGGAAGCAGAAGCTGCTCATCAACGATCGCATCGCGGATTCCATCTTCCAACAGGTCATCGTTCGGCCCGAGGAGTACTCCGTTCTGGCCACCACCAACCTGAACGGCGACTACATCTCCGACGCCTGCGCAGCGCAGGTGGGTGGATTGGGCATCGCTCCCGGCGCCAACATTGGCGATGGCTACGCCGTTTTTGAAGCTACGCACGGCACGGCACCCAAGTATGCCGACAAGGATGTTATCAATCCCGGCTCGGTCATGCTCTCCGGCGTCATGCTCTTTGACTACATTGGCTGGAGCGAGGCCGCGCGGCTGATTGAAGAGTCCATGGCGCGCACCATTCAGCAAAAGTTCGTCACCTATGACTTTGAGCGGCAGATGGAAGGCGCAACCAAGGTCAAGACCAGCGAATTCGCCACGCGCATGATCGCCAACATGTAAACAGCTTTATTTCAGATTGAAAAAAGGAGAAGCATGAGAAAGAAAGTATCCATCGTTGGAGCAGGGAACGTGGGCGCAACCTGTGCGCACTGGATCGCAGCCAAGGAGCTTGCGGACATCGTTCTGGTTGATTTGGTCGAAGGCGTGCCCCAGGGCAAGGCGCTCGATCTGCTCGAAGCCATGCCGATTGAAAAGCGCGACGTCAAAGTTGTCGGCAGCAACGATTATGCCGCCACGGCCAATTCCGACATCGTCATCATTACCGCTGGCATTCCGCGCAAGCCGGGCATGAGCCGCGACGATCTGTTGCAGACCAACTACAAAATCATGTCAGATGTCGTCGGCAAGGTGGTTGCCGCTTCGCCGAATTGCATTCTCATCATCGTCTCCAACCCGCTCGACGCCATGGCGCAGGCCGCATTCAAGCAGGCAAAGTTTCCGCGCGAACGCGTCATTGGCATGGCGGGCGTGTTGGATTCTGCGCGCTACCGTACCTTCATCGCGGAAGAATTGAACGTAAGCGTGGAGAATGTAAGCGCCTTCGTGCTGGGCGGACACGGCGACACGATGGTGCCACTGCCACGCTACTCGACCGTCTCCGGTGTACCCATTACTGAGTTCATGAGTAAGGAAAAAATTGACGCCATCGTGCAACGCACGCGCGACGGAGGTGCGGAGATTGTAAAGCACCTGAAGACCGGCAGCGCCTACTACGCGCCTTCGGCGGCCACGGTGGAGATGGTGGAAGCCATTCTGAAGGACAAGAAAAAGATTCTCCCTTGTGCGGCTTATCTGCAAGGCGAGTACGGGATCGACGGCCTTTGCGTGGGCGTGCTTTGTAAGCTGGGCGCACGCGGTATCGAGCAGGTCATCGAACTGAATTTGAACGAGGAAGAGACCGCTGGATTAAGGAAGAGTGCTGCCGCCGTCAAGGAACTCTGCGCAGTGATCGGCGTCTAACGTATTTTCAGTTGCAGTTTTTACAAACTTTAGGGTGCTCCATCCTTGGCTTCGTTTGCGAAGGGTGGCAGGGCAATGTCCTTTGTGCAATTGCCCAAATCCTGACCGGCAATATTCTTACCGCGCACTATAAAACAACGAGTCATTTTGAGTTGCCTTCTGGCTGCTCAGAATGACTCGTTTGTTTTGTTCCGTATCCTTAGCCGCAGTTACTGCGGACAGGGAACTTAGCTGATCCGTTCAATCACCAATGACTCGATGACCACGGGCGTCTTGGGTTTGTCTTGCCGGTCACGCGGCAGGTTGGAGATTTTGTCGGCAATTGGCTGGCCTTCGACCACTTCGCCAAAGATCGTGTGCTTGCCCGTCAGCCAAGGCGTGGGCGCAACGGTAATAAAGAACTGCGAGCCATTCGTGTTCGGACCGGCGTTGGCCATGGCCAGCTTGCCCTTCACGTCAAAGGCGTGCCGTGAGCCTTTGGTCTCATCTTCAAACTGGTAGCCGGGGCCACCGAAGCCCGTGCCTGCCGGATCGCCGCCCTGAATCATAAAGTCGGGAATCACGCGATGGAGAATCGTGCCGTCGTAGAGTTTTTCGCTGCTTTTCTGCTTGCTGGTGGGGTGCGTCCACTCGCGTTTGCCTTCGGCGAGTTCGATGAAGTTGGCCACTGTCTTCGGCGCATCATTTTCAAACAGGCGGCAGACGATTTTGCCTTCAGAGGTATTGAAGACGGCGTAGGTTCCAGGTGCGTAGGACATGCAGTGTGCTCCTTGCAGGGGGTTGGGAATGGGTTACTTGCCGCTGGTTGCTGGCGCGGGTTGCGCCGCAGGCTGTGCGGGCTGGGGTGCGGATGGAACGGGCGGCAGCGGCTGTCCATTTTGCACGATCGTCACTTTGTACAGTGTGACCGGATCGATGGGCTTGTCGCGCGCGTCGCGTGGCACCTCGGTGATGCTTTGCGCAACCAAGACGCTGTTGTCATCGCACTGGCCAAAGATGGTGTAGTGGCCCTCCAGCCAAGGCGTGGGTGCCACGGTGATGAAGAACTGCGATCCATTCGTGTTCGGGCCGGAGTTGGCCATGGCCAGTACGCCCGCGCTGCCAAAGTGTAACTGCGGATTGATTTCATCCGCGAACAAATAGCCCGGCGTGCCACGGCCCATCCCTGTGGGATCGCCGCCTTGAACCATAAAGCCCGGAAT
>JAJZMO010000020.1 GCA_021798235.1 Acidobacteriota bacterium
GTCGTACGCAGCCCACTGATAATCGGCACACCGTTCTGCTCACCCAAGGGATCATAGCTCCCCAGAAACAAGCCGCCTGCACGATAGTCTTCCACCGCCGTGTTCTTCGGCCAGAGAAATCCGCCCGTGTAGCCTGGTGGAGCATACCCCTGTGGGAACTCCACCTGCGGATATCCCGGATCGACCACCACCGTGCATCCATTGCTGGTCAAGCTGCCGGGACACTTCGCCGTCGCGTTGGCAATGCCATTATTCCCTGTTCCTGACGGCGTCTGGTACTGACTGGCCAGATAAACATTGTTCAGATCATTGATCGCCAGCGTCGTCCCTGCAGGCTGCGTCACCGTCTGCGTTGCCGTCGGATTGGCGACAAGGCATGGGCCAGATGTCCCGCAATTGTTGGTTCCAGTTGATAAAAACAGCGTATAGGTTTGCCCGGCTACATTGGTTCCAGTCTCGGTGTAGTACATCAGCGTCGCCGGGGCAGCCCAAAAGCTAAAATTGCCTCCCGCATCGGCGGTCAATGGCTGCTGATAGGGAGTGTGCCCTGCTTGGTCTTGGTAAATCGTCACATTAGCCAATGTGCATGGTTTACCCGTGTAGAGTCCCAAACACACATTGATTTGCGCATACGGGATAGGGGCCAGCACATTCGTCGTTCCCTGCGCGCTTCCGGGAACATTGATAGCGGTCGAGGCCAGCCCTTGAAAAAATGCGTTTTGGGCGTGAAGGGCTGTGCCTAAGATAAGCAGGATGCCGAGTTGGATAGTCTTTTTCATATCAATTGTGGTGTGCATGGCAGGAAACCGTGAATGAATATACGGGCGGAGAACCACCGCTGTAGAGTTGCATCGCTACGTAAGTTATTTGCGTTGAAGAGCTTGCTGTAGGTGAAATGCTTGTGCCAGCAGTGTAGGTAGTTCCAGAAGAAATACCATTGGCGCTACAGATAACGAAATAGTTAGAGTCCGCCATGGCAATCGGAAGGTTTACTGTGGCGGTACATCCTCCCACTGTGTTGTATACATTGATAATCGAGCAACCTGAAAACGACCACCATTCATCCTGTATTGTGCTGCTGCTGCAATTTGCATTTCCGTTGCTGGCGATGCCGGTCATCGCTCCCGGCGCTGCGCACTGTGTTGGAGTCGGCAACGGCAGTATGTTACCGTTGCCGTCGAATTTTGCCAGCGCCGTGGAACTGGCTGGCAATGTCAGCGCGGTTGCAAGATATATGCCGCTGCCAGTAGCGTTGGCATCAACGTTCGTCTGGTTGTTTCCTGCGGCATCCGACAGTGAAAACCGCTGCGAGAAATTCAGATTTGCCCGCTGCGTCATCGCCGTCCCAAAGCTCTGCATGGTCTGGTAATAAGCCGCAGGGGCTGTATTGAATGTGCATGTTGTGCTCGTGCAGGTTACCCCGCTGCCACTGAAAGTGAATGCCCCAGATACTCCATTGATGGAATTAACAGTTGGGCCACCTATGGAGGACAACTGGAATTGAAAATTGCTCTGTACCTGCGCCCCGGCTACTGTCCCAACCATCGTCCCGTAATAAGTTCCCGTGACGGCCCAAAAGCTAAAATTTCCATAGGCATCCGCCACATCATACGGGGTAATAGGGATGGTCATGGCCTGATCTTGGTAAATGTTCGCCGTCTGGGTCAGACACGCGCTTCCTGTGTACGCTCCAGTGCAGATTTTCACCACAGCATTCGGTATGGGAACAAAGACATTCGTTACCCCTTGAGCGCTGCCGGGAATCGTAGCGATTGCCTGTGCCACAGAGCTATAGAGAACCCCCTGTGCCGCCGCATATAGAGGCGAAAACAGAAAAACAGCAATGAGTAACCGCTTCATCCCGTGACCACCTTTCCTACGATGCTTCCCGTTCCTGTCAGGCCGGAAGTATACAGGCGGTAGAACCGATACCCTACCCCGGTAAAGACTGCCTGACTGGCTGTGACCGCACCGGATACCACCGTCGCCACGCTGCCAATCGTGGTGTACTGGCTGTCGATGTTTTCGTTTGCTCCCTGCAAGCTGACCGTCACACCCGTAGGGATCGTGGGGAATGAGCAACTGGCGGAAATTGTCCGCAGGCCGGTGGGCACTGTCTGCTGATACAGAGGCGTACAGGCCACGCTCGACCCCGCTGCCAGCGTGTCGCCAACTTCGGGTGTATCCACCACGGCCACGCCAGCGTCAGCCACGGGGCCTACGTTGCTGCCAGTCAGAGCGAAAGACACAGTTCCCACTCCCGTGGCCACGCTGATGGATACAGCCGTCAGTGGCACCCGGTTGACGTTGAATTCCCCGCTGCCCGTCTGCGTTCCATGCACAGAAATCAGGCTGCCAACGGCAGGGGTATTTCCATCTGTCACTGTGACCGTCAGCGTGGCGACATCCGAGACGATTTCCACCTGGCTAACCAGCATGCGCGTGGGCGCAACGTCTGCGGCAAACGATCCGTAGAGGTATTCCGGTACGCCAGCCTGCAAAGCTCGTACGGGTTGAAACGGGTTGTTTTGATATTGAGGCATGTTTTCCTCTCATTTCCTCTTGGCGAATGGGAGACGCACAATCCGTCCCCCAATCGTCGTCGATACATTGGCCACCGCAGGTGGCGGGGCTGGCGCGTTTGCATTGACGGCCCCAACCAACTGATTTAGCGAGTTTTGCGTATTCTCCAACGCTATGGCCGCCCAGTTTCCGCCGGAAATTCCGCGCAGATACTGGGAATAGCGCGACAGAGCAATGTTGGGAATACGCGCCATTAGTTCTGCTCGATCTCAAACCGAAAATAAACCGTGTCCGCAGCCACAGAGGCTCCATTGGCCAATTCTGCCATCGGTTCAGAGACAGCAGAAGCACCGGTGTAAATCCGCAGCGTCTGGTTCACTGGATCAAAGCGATAAACGTAACCCGTGGACGGAGAATACACTTCTCCCCAGTTTGGCTGCGCGGTGGTCAGAACTTCCGGGCCGACTAAGGCAATCGGCAAGCCAAGGGTTTGATAATCGCCTCCAGAGGCAATTCCAATGGTTCCCTTGAGGATCAGATTCATTTGGGTTTTGTCGCGGCCCGTTGGAAACGGGTTGACGGTGAAAGTAAGGGTAGGTAGTGCCATGATATTCCCTCCTCGGGGGTGAATAATTCACGCTTTCAGTGCGTTCCGCTCCTCGCGGTACTGCAACGCCTCTGACAATTTCACTCTAACACGAAATTTCAGTTTTTCTCATCCTATTGCTGCAATGCAGACCTGTGAATCCAGTTTCCTAGCAAGCCTGTCCGGCGGGCAGCTTCACCCGCAGCAAGTCCAGCACCGATGCGACCGACTTTGTTCAGCTTGGCCGCACGTCGGTATTCCTGCATGGCGTCTTCAAACTTTTTCCCCTGTCCCATCGATTCGGCAGCGCTCGAAAGATCGCTCCTTAGCCCAGATCGAACTCCATTCGCCGCAGCCGAAACCTTGGGAGTCATGCCTCGACCCATCAACTTTTGAAGAACAGGCTCCCGTCCCTGTTCGGCGATATTCGAATACCGAAGCGATGCTTCCGGCCATGCCATCGACACCGGCTCTGCGGGCTTGGCGAGGGTTCCCAGTTGCAACTTTTCAAGGGAAGCAATCGCTTTCTGGCCTGACGGTTTTCCTCCAGTCTGCATGAGTTCCCGCCACGATTGCAGCGCAGGAACAGTTTTCGCAGGCTGCACCACCGTCCCGGTGCTTTCAGCAATCGGTCGAATTTCTCCAAGCATTCTTCCCGCGTGGGCTTCGTTCGGAATACGAAGAATTGAGCGAATCTCTGTTCCCTCGCCTCCAGCTTCCGGGGCGATAAATGATGCTGGGATGGTCGAAGCCTGAAGCGCTCCAAGAGCAACGTCCTTAATACCTGTCAGAGGATGCCCGGTCGCAGTTTCAGCAAGCCCCCTTGCGCCTTTTATCGCGCCAAGGACTGGACTTCCCATAAATTGCGCTGTGTCCGAAGAAACACCCGATTCAAGGCCAGAATAGCCCTTTTTGCCTCGCCCTTCCATCGTTCCCAGAATACGGCCCAGCACGGTGCTGGAACCACCATGCAGCAGATCGCTTTCCGCTTGCTCAAGCCATGGAACAGCCCCTGTGGGCGCGGCGCGCAGTGTTCCACGTGGAACCGCTGGCGCATCATCGAAATTAAAGTTTTCAGGCAACGTTTCCGGCAGATTTTTATCAAAGAAATCAGCCGGGAGAGTCGCCGGAGGCCCTACTTTTGCTGGAGGTGCCATTGTCCATCATCTCCCTTCTTGTAGGTGTGTCCTTGATATGTGCGCGTTTCTCCCTCGACAGTCTTACCCTCTCCACCGCGCTTGTAAATCTTGGCTTGGGCCGCATAATGCTTCAGCTTTTCCTTCAAGTCTTCCGGGTCTTTCGACGAATCCAAGTCGTCTAGGAACTCCTTAATGACTTTTTCGCTGTTTCCGTGCAGGCGTCCCCATCCGCTTGCTATATTTTTTATGTCCGTCTGCAGGCCGCTGAATTGTGGGCCGTAGGCTCCAATCTTCCCTACGGCCAGATCGCTGTAGCGCCCAGCAAACGGTCCAAGCTGGTCGCGCAGTTGATCGATTTCCTTGGCCGCTTCCTTCATGGTCGGCAGCACTTCCGCCGCAAATTGACCGCGAGAGCGCGTTGAGGAAGTCGGCGCGCCAGGCATCATCCGGCCAATCGGATGTCCCTGCTCGTCTTCTGGCTGGCCCGGTGGAGGTGCGCCAACGATTGGTTGCACCTCGGAAGGATTATCGCCGTATTGCGCCATAATATGCGCCGCGAGGGGCGCGACAATCGGCAGCAAATCCGGGTTATCGTTATAGGCCATATTCAAAAGGCTCGTGATTAAACGAACCGGAGCATACTGGCCAAAAGCACCCTGCATGGACTTATCGGACGGCTTAAAATCGGACAAGACTTTTCCGCTTTGGTCGGTAAACTCTCCCGTAGTTGGATTATAGTTAGCAAATACCTGCTTCCCTCCAGAAGTTCCTGCAACGTGCTGATAATGCGACTGCGCAGTTGGCTTGGAGTATGGCATCGCCGTTTCACCATTGACCTGAATCGGAGACCAGTTCCCATTGCTGGGGTCGTATTGGAGAACGCCTTCATCGGTCTGTATCGTGACAGGATTTTCTTGCTTTGGCTGCAGGAATGCTTTTGTTTGCGCACCGTGAAGCGCTTCTTCGCCCTGTTGGCTTCGTAGCTGCTCCAACCCTTGCAACCGGCGAAAATCTCCAATACTGCGGACATCCTTGTTCATTGTCGTTCCGGGAATAGCCATCATGGCCCCCGGCGCAACAATTGTCCCGGCCACATCCCCAATTCGGCCAAGGGTATGCAGTATTTTCCCCATCGTGCCAGGGTGGGCTGAGCCGGGCTGGCCCCAATGCGGCCCGGGAGGAGCTTCATCGCGTCCAACCTGTTCCGTCATTCCAGCAATCTGCCGGTCGAGCGGAGATTGAATGGCAGGAAGAACAGGCGCAGCCCCACTAGGAGCCGCCGTCGCTTGCATGGCTGCGGACGGCTGAACTGTCGGCAAAAGCGCATTGCTATCGACTTTTGTATAACCACGATCGACGGCAGCCCGCGTGGCTGGATTCTTGTATCCATTCTGGATTGCCTCCAGAAGCGTGTCCGCTACATGAACGGGTACCGAAATGTTTCCATCTTGTGCCATCAGCTTACCTCATAGCTCCCGCGCCAGTCATAACAGCGCCTGCACCTTGACCCAAACCCCCCAGAGTGTTCAGCCCGTTCAATGTATTCTGGAACCAACCACTGTTTCCTGCATTCACCCCGGCATTGATTGCCCCCGGTACCTGCCCTTGGGATGTTAGTTGCGCGCCCACATCCGTTCCGTACATCGAACCCAGCATATTCATGGCTCCGGTCTGTTCCTGTGCCTTCAATTGCGCATTTTGCGACAGAATGTTTTGTACAGCATTCGTTTGTGTTTGCCCAGCGTTTGCAGCGTTTGCCACCTCTTCGGCCCCAACGCCCGCTGCGTTATTAGTACGCATGGCCGTCAACAAGCCCTGCTCATTTCCCGCATTGGCCGCAGCGCCTGCCGTAGATTGGGCGGCATTTTTCATTGCTGACACACCAGCATCTCCATATCCGGGTGCGTTTCCTCCGGCCCACGATTCGAGCATGGGCGTCAGGAATCCGCTTAAGCCGGATGCCGTCTTTCCATACCCGGATGCCGTGGATGTGTCTGTATTGGCCGCCTGCTGAGCCGTAGATTGCAATCCACGATCACATAGAGCCACGGGGCCGTTATATTCATACGACTCGCTCTCCAGTACATCGCCGGACTCTATGTCGAAGACGATCTTTGTGTAGACCCTCATGTTCGTATACTCCAATTCCGCCATAAAGAAGGCGACCATCCAAGTTTATGCAGTGCCAGGCCAAATTCAGCCTCTACAGCCGGTGGAATCCATGCGCTGAGTTCTTCAAATCCAGCCCTAGCCCCCTCTACCTTTGCGCGCGCTACCAATGCTCTCACTGCCTTGGCTCTCCGTATCGGCGTCTGCGCTGGATCAATCCATAAAAAGGATTCGCCGATAATCTTGATCGCACCTGCCGCAATGATCTTTCCATTTTCATCTTCCAGCAACTCCTTCAACGCGAATGCTGGTGAAGCAACATTCGGCATAGTATAGGGCAATCCCATCGCATCGTATAGCTTCTGGCCCTCTTCCTGATTCCATTGCCGAAATCTCATCGCCCAGACACCTGCACACGTGGATGACGAATACAGCCAAGCACAATCCTACGCAATAAAAAATAGCTTCCAGCGTTTCCATCAGTTGTAATCTGCACAAACATCCGGTTTCCACTTGTATTCATCGGAATGTTGGTATCGTCTGTCGCCGGATTATTCAGCGGTAGAGCCGGATAATTCACCACGTATGGTGTCTGTACCGTCTCAGGATATAGGCTGAGCAGAAAAGAACCAACGCCCTCCAGAAGAATTGAGCCGTATGGATACAGTTTTCTGACTGACCCTAATTGCAGCATTTGCTCGCTTTCCAGATCGCTGAAATCGTAGGTGCGATATGCCTCCAAAATTGGCGCACCCAAGTCTGTAAAAACATTCACAGCCATCTGGCTGATATTCCCATTGCCGCTGAACCATACCTGTTCGTTGCCATCGGCCCGCTGAATCCAGTCCGCATAGGGAGATGCAATCGTCCAGATGGCCCACTTTCGGTTTCCATCTCGCTGTAGCAACTTTCCAGTAAATGCCGAGACGATAACGCCGGGGTTCTGAGAAATTGTTGCTCCGGGGGCCATCGTCAGATAGGAACACATCAGAACGACGTTTGGACTCGAAGGCGATGCGTCCGCTGGCACGTTGTACGTCCATGGCGGCAGCGGCTGCGTCAAAGGAACTCCAACCAAAATTCTCTGCTGCTGGCGGTCATTGACGATCCAAATCTGATTCGAGTTTTCCCAGTTGATTGACTCCCAAACCTGCTGGATTTCCTGCATGATTTTTATGTGGCTGCCGCCATCGAACAGGAACAATCCTCTTCGGTCTGCCGTCAGCACGTATTCCTCGCCCAGTGCTACAGCCATAGGCCCGAAGCAACCAACTGCATTCGTTACCTCGGTGATTGGCCACCCCTCAGGCTCTGTCGTTCCATTGTCCTGCGTCGAAAAATACCGACTTCGGGTCGTAATGTAGACCGATCCCAAAAAGCGAAATACATTCGTGATGGGATCATTGGTGAAGTTTGAAATGTCGATGCGTCCCGTGATCGAGTCGCAAGCCTCCAAGTCATCTGCATAGCTAACCACAACCTGACTCGATAATACTGGCTGCTTAAGGTCGTAGACTTCAATTCTGTCAATAGCAAAATCTGCATTTGCAGGAAGGTTCTCCGGCCAGATAGACAATTGCAGGTCGCTGGGAACAGATTCCCATCCAGGATTTCCGAAGGTACCAATGAATTCCTGTGGGGCCATATTCAACTCTCCGCAGGATATTGTGTACGTATAGCTCTGGCCGAGCGATTGAGAAACAAGACCAACGACTATGTTTCCCGTGCTATTGCCACCCGGCGACCACAACGTAATGCGAATCCCATACTGCACGTTTTGTTGAAGAATGGGCGTATTGAATGCCGTTTGATAGGCGGTCTGAGAAATACTGGCATCTGCGTTTCCAGAAGCATTGATGTAATGGCCAGAATTGTTTTTGAAGTAAAGAGACTGGCCAAAGATAGGCGAAGTTGTCAGACCAAACTGTGCAGCAAGTGTTCCCTGTGGATTCCATCCAGCCACAGGATTCGTAGCCGTTGATCCGCCATCAAATGTTAGATTCACAAACTGGTCTACCTTGTTGCGGCAACCAATATAGAAGCCGCGCCCAAAGGCTTGCACCCCTTTGACTGGCTCTCCAAGCTCTACCATTTGAAAAACGTTATTGCCATCCGTGGTTACATTGATGCTGGCCAGCAAAACGGTGTCAGATATATTGAAGGTCGCAGTTGCGCTGGTATTATCATCCACCACCGTAGCTGAGGCAAGGTTTAGGTTTGGGTCAAGCGTAGCTATCGGAACGAAGTAGTACGGGCCACCAATGGTTGCATTCGATTCCGTGAATGCAAACACTCTGGAAATTACATTCGCAGGCCCTACCGCGAGATTACCGACCGTTAGCGAAGCCGTCTGCCCCGTTGTCGTAAATGCCACTGGCGGACTGGCCGGAGTCATGTATCCACTCCGGGTCAAAAACATCAGTATTCCGTACCTTTGCCCAGCAGCCACATCGGATACAGGGGCGGCAATTCCATTGACCAATCCGCTGACAGGCTCTGTCCATCCTGTGCCAATCGCAATCATGGAAGCCTGTAGAACCTCCTGCCCGCTTTGCTGCTCACTGACATAGACATTCCATCCAGTCGCGCCCACTTGTGCAGACGGTGAGCTAACCGTCAATAAAGTATTTGCGGCCAGAGCGATCGATGCCTCCGAAGAAGCAATTGTCGTGCCAGATGAGAGCGTATACGCCGTCATCACCCAAGCTGTGCGCGCGGGAAGATTACCTCCAGAAGTCGAGCTGAGTACCGGAAGAGTTGGTGCCGATTGCCCATTCACAGGCGTAACAGTCGGTGCGACTCCGGGGCCGACCTGAGAGATTCTATCCACTGCATACTGCTGCCAGAGTGGGCCAGTTGTAATTCCAGTGTCCGCAGGCGTGCTCCCATCCCATTGCCGTGGCTGATCCGTTCCAGAAAGCAAATTTGACAGGCAAAAATAGGCACGGTCATCGGCATTGAAGGCCAGAGCGCGACTGGATGAGATCAGCCCCGTGATGAATTTTGACATTGACCCTTCTGCCGCGAGGTCTTCATACCAAAGAGAACCACCCGTGTCTTGGCCGAGCGTATATTGCCGACCTCGCGCCATGTCCATTGAAGCCAGATACTGGAAGGTTCCCGGAGAGCCAACGAAATTCATAACGGATGTGCGCCCCGGACGAGGCCCGATTCCAGCAATGAGAAAATCAACGTCTTGCGCCAGTGATGCTGCGCCCTGTGGAATCGAACGAGAATCCGCCTCTGTGAACAGACCCCCAAGGTTCTGTGTCGACATTTCCATAAACGGCGGACTCAGTTTGAATGTCATTGATTATCCTTTAGAATCTATAACTTACCCAAACCATCCGAAGAGATCGCCTGTGTTTCCATACGCTCCGCGCTCGTAAACGGTGCGTTGGTTGCTGCGCGTATAGCGCGTGGTGATTCCATCCACAGTCTTTTGGTAGTTGGCCAACAAATCGTTCGCGCCGCCAGCCGGTAGGCGAGAAGAGGCAAACTCATAGGCCATGTAATACGCCAGCGCTTCCACGGAATCTCTGAACGGAATCTGCGTAGTTGGGAAAGCTGCCGGTACGGTAGTTGAGTTGTAATATCGCACCGTTGCCAGATACCGCATACGCACATCTTTTGCGATCAGTGCTCCGTTCCATACAATCATATCGCCTTGCCATTCCCATTCGCCCAAGTTGTACTCTTGGTAGGTGGATGGAAGGCCCGCTTGTGCAGGGAAAAACTCGCTGAATGTCAGATTCGTCTGGCTCGAACGCTGCCAGAGTCGAAGCGGAAGAAGAAGATCGGACGGAAGGGCAGGCTGAGCATAATAATTCAATCCGTCGTTGTATCCCGTATAACCTAATGCCGGGAACACCCCAGCATTAGGAACTCCCACCCCCAATGCCGAATTGATGGGTGGGATATTCATCCAGAAAATTTCCCGCACCATTGTGGAAACGCCGCGATTCCAAAGGTCGCGCTGAAACTGTGCAATTGCACTATTCAGCAAAGGCAGGATGAATGGAGCATTGTCTGTGAAGATGACGCCCGCGCCAGACAAGATGGTGTCATTGACGTAGACGCGGGCCAGCGTAACAACATCCTCTATCGTAGGATAGGGCGATGCGACAACTGGAGGTGCAACAGGCATTCATCTCCTCTATCCAACTAGCTCTTCTTTGCGTGGGCGTCCCGGCCCGCGCGTTTCGGTTTCTGCCCACCAGCGGTATTCTTCTGGAACATCCGCCCGCGTTTTCACGCCAGCCCTCACCGCTGCCTGCCAGTCAATCACGCACATCGTCCCAAATGGCGTTGCGTGATAGGCCACGCCTGTGCGTACAGCTTCGCCGCAATTCGGGCAAAAATTAGGCGTCTCGGCCACAACATGCCAATGTGCCTTGTAGTGGAAATACTCAGCAGCCATGCGGTGTTCTGGGCCAATCTCTTTTTGACGGTTTTCCCTCTCCAGAGAATCCGCCTGCTGCAAAAGCGACTTGTAGTGCTGCTCCATGCGAGACTTTGCCATCCTCAGTTCGTCTTCGCTTGGAACCTCATTGCGACTCCAGAACATTCCTCTCCGGGTTAGATCGTCCGTCCCACCGTCCAGCCAAGAAATCTCACCGTCGGTAATCTCTTTCCAAATGTCAATGCCCGTGTTCGTCGGGTTCAATAGGTCTGTGGCAAATCTTTCGCCAGCGATGCCTGTTACAACCGTGCGATCAACCACCAAAGATACCTCATTCACGATCGAAGGCACGCGACCAACAAGTTCGTACTTCTTTCCTGCGGGGCACGCAGCAAAGTTAATCATCGGCCAACTGGGAGGCCGACATACTTGGAACTTTCTGGGCGAAATGTTGAACAGGTAGAGATAATAATCAGGCTTGCGTTGCAAGTTCGCATCCTGAGTAAAATCAACAAACGAAATTCCCTTGATGTTTTCCCGCTGCATGTCTCCAACTGCCTTGGCGACGGCAGCCGGTGTACCTACAGATACAGTTGCATGGACTTGAGGCATTTCATCTCCTATTGTGGCTTATAAATTAGTGGGCCGCGTCCCATGCGGGCCACCATTCTATCTGTGCGTGACAGGTTCTTTTCGATCTGTTCCATCTTTTGTTGCACTACACTCTGTGTAGTGCGCTGACCGTTGTAACTAACCGCATCCCGGTAAACTGGAATTCTGTCTTCCAAATATGCAGCCAGTCTGTCCGTTGTTTCCTTGTCCTCGCGTTCTTTTCTGCGTTCGAGCATTTTTTTTCTCATGGATAAGAACTGGTTTCGTGTTCTTTCTGCCATAGCGGCCATCATTACGACAACTCGCACGTTGAGAGCTTCGCTGTCCAGCAATGCAGGAACCTTTTTGTCCCTGAATTGCTGCAATTCTGCATAGCCGCCACCGCTTTCAGGCAAATCCATGTTGTTATCTACCCAATGCAGCAAAACCCAACAATCACATGGAGTGTCAAATTTTTGCTCCCTCTGGCCCTTGAGCGACAGAACGTCTCCAGACCAATGCAGCAAATACCTTGGGTGGCCGGAGGATGTTTTTCCTCCGACCAACTCAAGTTCTTTCGCGTAGATGTCAGGCGCTTTCATCGTTAAATTGACGGCTGAGCCGCATTTTGGATGTACACGCCAGCACGGACGTTGGAATTCACCAAATTCAGTGCTGCGACATAGGAAAACAGGGACGATGTGAGGTAACCGCCATTCACAAGGTCAGGAACCGGAGCCACGGTGATGCCGCCGCCGAAGTCGTACAACTCCAGTGGAAGCAGTTCTCCCAAATACCACGTATCCGGGGTGAACAGATCGAGACGACCCGGAAGCGCATTCCAACCAACGTGCAGATCACGCCCTGCAAAGGTGGATGGCCAGTATTTCTTTGCTACATCCGGCGCAGTGTCACCACTGGCACGGCTTGTCTCAGAGAAAATGCTGTTGAAGTACAACTGCGCCACCTGCATGGCCTGATCCGGGCCGCAGTACCATACGGAACTCTTGACGGCGGAGTTTTGCTGGCCAAGAGCGCGTCCCAAGAGCGTTAGAGCGCGCAGACCGTCTGTCAAGGTAAGGCTGGCCCCATTTTTGTTGATGGTGGGCGTGGAAAGACGGCTTGGATAGTTTTGACGGGCTAGACCGCCAATCGTTCCAACGTTGGAATTGACCTGCCAAGCCCGCAGACCCATAATCGAGGCGCCTGCCGCCCCAGACGATCCATTGACGACCAAGTAGTCGCCGTTGGTTGTCCCGGTTGGCAATGCCTGACCTGAATAGATGGTATTCGAGACAGGATCGGTATAGCTGACCGTAAACGATCCACGGGATGTACCGCCAATCGAGGGAAACACCTGAATAGTCTGCTGATCCGTGAACTGAAAGGCATTATTCAATCCAACAATCGAGGATAAACTCTGCCCAGAGCCGGTTCCATTGTTGATGGTGGCCGTGGTCGGAATCTGATCCAGTGTTCCCGAACCATCTCCCTGCATCAGCGCTTCCAAGCCCTGGGTGGCTTGCTGGAATGTGTTCTTCAATTCCTGTGCCTGAACATTGAAGAGGCCGCGCTTCTGGCCCTCAGTCGCAATTCGTGCCAAGAACGTGATTTCACAGGTGTTGTAGTAGAAGACGGGAGAAAGGGCAAACGCTCCCCACTGAGAACCGGTGCCGCGGCCCAGTGAGTCGGCATTGCCTGTGCCCTGTTGAATTGCCGCTCCAGCCTGCAAACGCATGGGAACACGGAAGGAAGGACGTGTCACGCCGCCCGCGGCTGTCACATTCGAAATCGGGATCGTTGTTGCGTTGTTCTTGAAGAACCCGTACAGGGTTGTATCCAAGGGAATCAGATCGGGAATGTCTTTTGAAAATGCGTCGAGTTCGATGGCCTCAACAGCCGCTTCTGCAAGGGGATTTGCCATGGGAATATCCTGAGCTTGAATTTTCCTGGCATCCCGTTGTGAAGGGCTAGGACTTGCCCTAGTTTTTGCCTGGCCACTTCTCGATGTGCCTGCTAGTTTTTGGCCAGTCGCGGGCCATTCCCCACCGAGAAGCGCAGCCGCTCTAGCTGCTATCGGGAATTTAACTCATAAACTTGATTCTTGTCAACTATTTCCACTGAACCATGCGGCCATCCTTCATATAGCCGCGATGTGTAATGTAAAGCAGCCGGTCTGGGTCACGCGACATGTCCAGTTGATCCATTGGAGGCCGCTTCGGGAGTTGCAGCGTGACGGCTTCCTTCTTGACAGTTTTTTGCGTGTTATTGTTGGCTGGCGCAGCCTTCTGGGGCGTGGGCTGCGCGGCGGGTTTTACACCGCCGTAGCGCCGTTCCCACACTGCACGTGTCGCATCGGCCTTCACTCTGTCAATTCCGTTCTTCACCCATGCCAATACGCGGTCAGTCTTGCCAGACCGCGCCCAAGCACCCAGCTTTTCCTGAAAATCAGCATCTTGGGAGAGCCGGGAATCGACTTCCATCGCAATTCCGTTGATGAGATCATTGATCGTTGCATCGCCCATCTTGCGATTTTGCAAAAATGGCTTCAGGGATGCCTGAAATTCCTTCTTTGCCCACTCAGACGCTCCATTGCGAACACTTTCCATGTCAATTTGTGGCCCAGAAGTGGTTTTTTGAGCGCCTGTGGGTGCTGACGGCTGTCCGATCGTTGAATTTTTATCCACCTGCATATTTTCAGCCATCGACTTGAGCCACTGATCGACTTGAGCCATTTGAGAATGGGCCTGCTCCAGATAAAACCGGCTGTGCTCAGGGTCTGTGGCATTGTAGGCCTTGGCCAGCAACTGCAACGTGCTGCTTACACTCCCATCCAGACCACTTTGCGAAATTCCACGCACCAAATGCGGGCGCAATGCCTCGGCATAGGCCCGCGCATCCAGCTTTTCCAGTTCGCCAAGAGCAATCGGCACCAGCTTTTTGAATCCATCCGGCGATTCAGTGGCCATATCTTGGATGATCTGTGGATTTCCCTCATCGACCATGCGATCCATGGCCTCGACACCGATTTCCAAGTCTTGCAGCTTGGAAATTACCTCTGGCCCTCCCATAATATCCAGAGTGGACTTCAAGTTACGCAATTCGTCCATATTGGGAAAGAGCTTCTGGTATTCGGAATCGCGGAAATAGGCTTTATTTAGAGCCTCTGCCACATCCTTCATCTTGGCATCGCCACGCAACTCCCGAAGGTACTTCGTGATGGCTGTACGCTGTGCATCTTCGCGCGCGCGCACGGTTTTCTGATCGGGTTCTCCAGATTCAACGCCCTCAGACGCTTCCTCTCCATCGACTTGGCCAAGGATTTCCGAAGGCTCTGAAATTTCACCTTCTGGCTCGCTTTGGATTGAATCTCCCAAGCCGGAGTCGCCAAGGATTCCTGACGAACTCCCTGCATCAACGGATGTATCCTGCGCTGGAAAATCCAATACACTCTCTTCTGGCATAAATTAAATCCCCTCTAGGCTGGTTGGATGCTTCAATTTTTCGTCCATAATGCGATTGGTTGCGACCGACTGTGGATTAGCTGGCAATCCTTCACGGGCCAGCAGCGCGGCGGCGGCGGGTGGAGGCAAGTCCTTGTAGTTCATGGATACTGACGGCTCTTTGTGTTGCGCAGGTGGGGCATTCGCCGCAGCCGCCTGCTTGTGCGCCAAGAAATGGAGCTTTACATTCTCGTAAGCCTGCTTTTGCTGTGGACTTCCATTTTTCATAGCCCTGCCGACTGGAGAATTCAACCATGATCCGCAGGTCTGCGCTTCCACGGCATTGTCATCTACCTGAGGATCAATAGAGAGGCTGCTAATGAACTGGGGTACCTGTTGGGCCTGCTGCTGGGCCTGTTGGGCCTCTTGCAGCGCCTGCGCAGGAATCAGTTCTCCACGGGCGTGCGCTGAGGCTACCTGCTGAGCCATCTGTGAAGCCTTGAAATTCGCCTGCTGCCATGCAGGATTCGGAACCGGGCCAGTCTGGAGCATGACCTCGATCTCGCCCATCTGCTTTTCCCATGAGTCAGCCTGCGGCATATCCAATTCCTGTATCCCGGCCATCCGTACCGCTGTACGCATATTCATCGGCGTGGAGGTCAGGAACTGCTGAATCAGAGGGTTCGAGGCATCTGTAAGCAGCGCTTGATAGCGGGACTGCTTCTGTACCCAGCTTTCGGGGAAATTTGAGTCTTCTTCTGGAAACGCAAGGACATTGCCCTTGAGCTCTGAAATTTCCACGCGGATGATCTGGTCTTTATCCAGACCCATAATGGGCTTTGTACGCATTTGTGCTGCCAGAGCCACGGCCTGACGGAAATACTTTGCCGTAGCCATCTGAATTGCGTGCCAAGGCGTTCCCAGCCGTCCAAGGGCTTGATCTCGCTGAATCGCAATGCCGCCCACAGTGTCTGTATTCGCATTCGCCCCAAACAGAGAGGGCAATGCTCCTACCAAGAGTTGCGGCAGTTCATTGATGAAAAACTGTATGAATTGAGGCATCGCCGGATTCTGTACTGGAACCGGCTCAACAAAGATTGGCGGCTGCCCCGTCTGTGCCTGCGCTACCAACTGAGAGGGATCGTAGAACACAAAACTTCCCGGCACGCTCGATTGATCCGTCAAGGCCTCTGGATCGCCCAAGGCATTTGAAATCCAGCGTATCGGAACGCAGCGTATGAAGTAATCGTTCAGGAGATCAATCCAGTTGTTGACGCGCTTCTGGATGCTCAAGAGCTTGGAGCACAATGCGATTCTGTTCTGCCCGCTGCCCGGAAACGCCTGCACCAATGTACAGTGGTCGTCCATGGATTCCTGACGCGCGAAAATGAATGCCTCTCCGGCAATCACGCAAAGACATCCATTGGGAAATGCCTCCAAAAGCTCAACCCTGGCTTCCATATCTTCGACTTCCATAAACATCGCCGGACGAAACCAAGTTCTCTGCACAGTGCAGTCCCGCACCATGGAATCTCCAGTCACATAGCTGGCTTCTAACGCCAAGCAAACGTTGATTCTGGCGATTCGGTCTAACTCATTCTCACCCGCTCCAGCCGCTCCGGGTTTAATCTTGTCTGCCTTGTCTGGGAACATGCCCTTGACGTAGGCATAGTCGTATTCTTTGCATACCTGCAGAAACGGAAAGTCTTCGATCGCATTTGCATTGATGGGAACCTTGGCTTCCAGCTTGCCAAAAACCTCTGCAATCTCCTGACCGCGCGGAGCGCCCCGAAGCTGGCTATTGGAAGGAATAGGCTTGATGTAGGGCCAGACTGTATTGATGGAATAGGTTCCATCTTCCTGCGCCTCCACGCCCGCTACGCCCCCCGCTGGAATCTGCGCATCGGGTGGAACTTCCTCACCGTGCAGCAACCGGAAAATTGCACTAATCACACTATCATGCGTTACCAGTAGAACCGGGCCGCTATCGGAAGCCTGCAAGGCCTCAAATAGCGCCTCCTTCACGCGATTATTGAAATCGTTGAAGCTCTCTCCAGACTCTCCAATCGGAGCATCCGGCTCGTCCTCATCCATTTTTTTCAAGGTTTCGGCAGAAGATTTCGCATCCTCTCCCTGCAACTCTCCTACATCCAACGATGCCAGCCTGTCATCGGGAAGCGGTGGGATGCCAATCACAGCAGAAACAATCTGGGCGCTCTCCATCGCACGATCCACCGGAGAAGTCAGGATCGTGCGTATGCCTTTATCTTTCAGCCATTCTGCCGCACGATCCACTTCCCGCTCTCCGCGCTCATCCAACGGAACTTCTGACCGACCACGCATCTTTCCTTCTGCGTTTAGCTCAGTCTCGCCATGTCGCAAAATGAATATCTTCGTGTTCGGATTCATTGCCTGAACATCTTCCGGCACTGCATCGTCAGGTTGTCCGCTCATGTCTTCGCGTCCGAATCGCTGCGCATCCAGAACGTGGTTGGTCACAATGACTGCACGGCCATCTGTACGCAGGTAATAGACCAACTGGTGTTGTAAATCAAGCAGATCGTTGTTTCGAGCGAAGATTCGGCTGTAGTTATTGGCTGCTTTTGCTGCCGTTATATCAGCATCTGAGGTAGGGTCTTGCGCAAAAAATCGTACGGATGGAATATCCCGCGTCAATGCTGCCGTGATGATCTCGCCAT
The DNA here is from genome assembly GCA_021798235.1 of Acidobacteriota bacterium. Next base: position 17,493 of record JAJZMO010000020.1, read on the forward strand.
AGGTGGTATAGATATTCGTCTCGTAGCCATACCACTTCTGGCCACCCTTGCGCTGCGAACCTCGATTGTAATCCGTGGCAAACGGAGGCATAATCCATCCGCCGCCCTTGCGCGGAAGCAGATATTGATAACCACGATCGTAGAGCCGAGCTTCCCAAGACTGCTCCACTTCCCACCGGCGTGCGGCTACATCTTTGTTGCCAACCAGATCGCAAAGAGATTTCAGGCAGTTTTCAGCCTTCTGGCTCAACTTCGCAGGCTGATAGGGAGTTGCCCAAAACGGAGCCAGTTCTCCTGGGTCGAGCTTCGGCATCTCCGCTGCATCCTTGCGGTCGCCCTGCTGTGGGTAAGGAACGCCCGTCTTCTGCACGCCCATCGTCTGATCGGAAAGCTCTGCCATTAGTGAATGATCCTCGACATCTTAGAAGCTGCTTCCTCGTTGTACTTTTCCCAATCAGCCTTTGCCTGGTCGTAGCCACACTTGCAGCACAACAGAACCAGATTTTCCACGTCACTCTTTTCAACACCGGGCACATCCAGAACTTTTTGGATGGCATCCGCCATTTCCTTAGTGATGACTTTCATTTGGCCACGTTCCTTGCGAAGTTTGCCTTCTTGACCTTGGCCGCAGAATACTCATCCTTGTTGGCCATGATTTTCTTAGCGGCATCAGCCGTGCTCATGCCCATTCGCTCAGCAATTCCCCGGAAACTGCCCTTGGTTCCCTTTTTCTCCATGCGCTCCGTAGCCCTCTGTATCCATTTTCCAGCCATAAGCCTCACCCCTTCGGTCGAAAATAATTACAGCATCCAGCAGGCTTGACAACGGCCATGCCGTCCTTCGATTCTGCCAGACCCTTTTCTCCGGCCTTCGCATCCACAATTACCTTCGGATGGTCGCATCGGTTTGGCCAGCGAAAATGCCCGCATTCATTACACTGAAACGGGCCGTATTCAGGCGCAGCATAATGGCTACGCGACGTTCCGAATTCTTCATCAGAAACCTTTTTTGCCAAGGGGTGCTTCCTTCAGTTTCCGCATCGCCATCGCACCGAGCTTACCACCAAAAGCAGCTTTGGGTGTAACTGACTGTGCTTTCGATCGTTGCGCCAGCGCCATGCGCATCAGCATACCATGGCCGTCACGACCTTCGCCTTTGTCTCCGGCTGCATGGCCCAAGTGATTCGTCACAAGCCGCTTCGTTTCCACTGGCCCCAGATTCAATTTGATCTTCGCTTCCATGTTAGGCTTCCTCACTTTCGACATTTTCGCCAGCATCCTTACGCAGGCGGCTCTCTTCTTTCGGCCCGATTGGATGAACCCTCGAACGACTGTGCGTCTCAGCCGCAGGCGGCTTGTCATTCTCCAGCCCCAGCAAAGTCTTTCCTACCTCATGCGCTATGTACGCCTGCGGATGCACGCTTGTATGTGTGTGCCCGTCGCTGAACTTTGCCTCAACTCTGTGCCGACCATTGCCTTCGCGCGTAATCTTGAACTCGGTGGCAAACCCATGATGCCGCTTGTCGTCTTCCCATGATTTTCCGCCGGGAGCTTCATCCTTTTCCTTGAGCCAGCCTTCGTACTTCTGATGCTGCTGCGCGTGGTGAAACACTTTGCCGTCGCTGGCTGTATACGTGGCCACTACCAATTCCCTCCCTGGACACGCGACCAGTCAACATCCTTCTTCCATTCTTCTTCTTGCTCGGGCAATTTTACAGCAGCAGGGACTTGCTTCCTTTGCTGCTCCAAGAGCAGCTTTTCAATCCGCGCCAAGGATTCATTTGTTATCTGCCGACTCAGGCGATTAGCTTCAGTAGATACACCCCAATCACGCCGGATTAGGTCAATCCTTTCGTGGATGCCGTCGGCCATCTTCCCAAACAGCTTTCTCCCCAACCATTCCATCATTTCTGCACCATCCAATGCGGTGTGAACTTCGGGGCCACTACTTGGCTCCGATGCTTGCCGCTATTCTTCGCCATATAAAAGAATTTTGCAAGTGGGTCTTCAATCCCAGCCGCGTGCTCACGAACTTTCTCCATCTCTGGTGTCGGCTTCTTGCCCAGCATCCCATACAAACCATAGCGAAACGCATCATAGCAATCATCGGCCAGCGTGTCCGCCTTCTTCACGTCTTCCGGGTCATCTTCATTCCGCATCAGGCCCGGAAGGGCTTCGATCAGTGACGTGCATGTATCCAGCACAACCAGCTCCCCTCGGGACAGCAGGTTGTAGAGAAACGATGCGCTGCCGCCTCGATCCGTTGTCGATCGTATCATCGCCGGTAGTCCGCGCGCCGTCATCAGCCGGGTCATCTCATCGGCGGGCGAGTGATTGTCCATCTGCCGGGCAAACTTCTCATGGCTGAACCAGCACGCCGTAATCTTCTCCGGCTCACCCTTTTCGAGTCGCCTGTCCTGTTCGTCCCAGCCATCCCAGAGATTGACGCTCGCCTTTCGTACCGCCTCGGCCATCCACACATTGTCGCGGCCACGCTCCACCATCTCACGGTACACCACGACCTTGCTGCGATATTCTCCGTTTAGACCCCGAACTTCTGCCCGCGTCATCCAATACACCACGTTTGCGTGGACTCTGCCCCAGTCCCAGCCCAGCCACTTGGGTTGCCATGCCTGCCAGCGTATCCGCGTTGGGTCTTGCCGTAAATTGACCACATGCAGCGTTTGATCCCAGCAGTCGAAATACTGCCCGCTGACGCTATCGAGATTGCCGAACAGTAGCTTTTCCCGCATGTCCTCCGGCAAAGACATCAACTTGGCATACAGGCCGGGGTCTCGCTCCATGAGCGCCGGATTATCCAGCAGCGTGGTATGAACGTACTGCCATTCGTCAGGATCGTAAATGCAGTGCCACTTGCCATCACTTTCTATCCACGCACGCCCAGCCTTGTCCATCTTTGCGCCATCCGGCAGCGTAAACGGCTCATGCTGCACAAATTGCTTGCGATACCACGGCCAGTGCGGGCCTATCGGGTTGGTACACGTCAGCATCACTGGCCGCGGCATCTTGCCATTCGGCCCGGGCTTGCACTCTCGGTTGATTCTGTTGCGGGATTGGAGAAACGCATACGCTTCGCCGCTGATTTGCCCGCACTCATCTATGCAAATGACAGGAAACGCAGCGCTTAGATATTGCTGGAGGTCGCTCTCATTGTTGTTTTGGAGGTGGCCAAAGAAGAGCTTGCTGCCGTTGTAGAACGTTGCTATGTGCTTGGCGTCATTGTACTTATATAGCGCTTGCGGTACGAATGACCTTAGGTCGAGGATGGTGGACTTTTCAAGGTCGCCGTAATTGCGCCGTAGCCAGAGCGCTGCAATCCCGTCGTAGCTCAGTAGATAGTCGCTCACGATCTCCATGAGCGCATCGCTAGACTTACTCGAACCTGTTCCACCGACTCTGAGCCGATTCGCCGCCGGATTCGCGCGGATGATCTTGTTCTTCTCGGTTGGCTCCCACAGTTCCGCGAAGTTTACGGTTTCATTTGCCATAGTCTACGGGCCAATTGTTTCCGCAGGGTATGCAGCGATCGAAAGATGCAGACCACGATGTCAGCGGCTTCTGGCAGCGCGGGCAAGTCTTAGCCGCCGGTGAATTGAAACGC
>JAJZMO010000093.1 GCA_021798235.1 Acidobacteriota bacterium
TTGCTCGGAGCCAACGGTGCAGGGAAATCCACGACCTTCCGCATGCTCTGCGGGCTGCTGCCATCTTCGGCGGGAACGCTGCGCGTTGCCGGCGTCGATTTGCGCACAGCGCCCGCCGCCGCTCGATCGCACATCGGTTACGTTTCGCAAAAATTCTCACTGTACGGAGCATTGAGCGTGCAGCAGAATTTATCGTTTTTCTCGGCTGCCTATGGATTGCAAAAGCAGAACCGAAACGAACGAATCGCCTGGGCGCTGGAAGAGCTGGAACTGAAAGATTACGCCACGATGAATGCTGGAGATCTGCCGCTTGGATACAAGCAGCGACTGGCGCTGGCCTGTGCGCTGATGCATAGGCCCAGCATTCTCTTTCTGGACGAACCTACTTCTGGCGTCGATCCGCTGGCGCGGCGCGAATTCTGGGCGCGCGTGAATGCTCTGGCAGAGGGCGGTACGACCTGCTTGGTCACCACGCATTTTATGGAAGAAGCGGAGTACTGTGACCACTTGGTGCTGATGTCGCTTGGCGAAGTTCTGGCGCAAGGGTCTCCCTTGGAAATCAAAGCCAAGGTGCGCAGCAACGATCATCCCAATCCCAGCATGGAAGATGCTTTTATTGCCCTGATTGAAGAGCATGAGCAGGCGAGCCGGAGGGCGTCATGAAGACCATGCGACTGGTCGGTCTGATGCGAAAAGAAGTGTATGAGATTGTGCGCGATCCTTCCAGCATCGCCATTGCCTTTGTGCTGCCGTTGGTGTTGCTGCTGATCTTCGGCTATGGTGTCTCGCTCGATGCTCGTCGCATCCAGATGGCGGAGGTCGTCGAGCATCCCACGCAGCTTACTGCTTCGTTTCTGGCGGAACTGCAACGCTCACCTTGGTTTCGACCTATTCTCTATCCCGATCCTGCGTCGGCAGAACGGGCGCTGATGCAGGGGCGGGCTAATGCCATCCTGTGGCTGCGCAGCGACTTTACGCGCCAGTCCTACAGCACCGGCAGTGCGCCCATTCAACTCACGGTGAATGGCGTCGACGCCAATCAGGCACGCATAATCGAAAACTACGTCAATAGCACGTGGCTGCTTTGGTTGCAGCAGCAAGCAACGCGGCAAGGTACCCATCTGGAAACGCCGGTTGTGGCCGACGCGCGTGTCTGGTTCAATCCCTCACTGCGGAGTCGCGACTATCTGGTTCCCGGATTGATTGCCATTCTGATGACACTGATCGGCGCCTTGTTGACGGCGCTGGTGGTCGCGCGGGAGTGGGAGCGCGGCACCATGGAAGGAATCATGGTGACGCCGGTTGCACAGGCGGAAATTTTACTTGGCAAGCTGATTCCATATTTTGCCATGGGCCTGGGGGGAATGGCGCTGTCGACCGCCATGGCTGTCTTTTTATTCGGCGTCCCGTTGCGTGGATCGCTGTTGGTTCTTTTCGGTACGGCGGCACTGTTTCTATTGACGGCCCTGGGCATGGGACTCGTTATCTCCGTACTGGCACGCAGCCAATTTGTCGCCGCGATGATTGCCATTGTCACCACGTTTCTACCCGCATTTATCCTGTCCGGCTTTATTTTTGATATTCGTTCCATGCCGCAAGCCATCCAGCTACTGACCCACATTGTTGCAGCGCGATATTTTGTGGCCATTCTGCAAAGCTCATTTCTGGCTGGCGATGTCTGGCCGGTCGTGCTGCGCAACATCTTCGGCATGGGCATTCTGTGCGTGGTATTCCTCACTATTGCTCTGCTGCGTTTTCGCAAGAGGCTGGATTGATGCGCGGGATACTACAACGCGTCCTGGCTCTTACCGTCAAGGAGCTGCTGGCTCTGTTGCGCGATGCTGCCAGCCGTGCCGTATTGATTGGGCCGCCAATCATTCAACTGCTGGTCTTTGGCTATGCCGCCACCTTCGACTTGAAACATGTACCCTTTGTTGTCTATAACCAAGACCAAGGAAAATTATCGCGCGATTTCATTGCCAGCTTCGAAGGCTCTCCCAGCTTCCATCTGATCCGTATTGTTCTTAATCAGAATGAACTTGGCCGCGCTATCGACAATCAGTCTGCGCTCATGGCCATGGATATTGGCCCCAATTTCACCTCGGACATCGAGCGAGGACGAGCGACACATGTTCAGCTAATTTTCGACGGCAGGGATTCCAACACTGCCGCGCTGGCGATGGGATATGCGCAGTCCATTGTGACCACATTCAATCAAACGCAAGTTGCAATTCTGGGCGGACCCCCCCCATCGACCGTGCTGCTGGAGCGTGCTTGGTTCAACCCGAATCTCGATTCGCGATGGTTCATCGTGCCCGGGATCTGCGGCATTCTGACGCTGTTGGTGAGCATGTTAACGACCGGATTGTCCGTTGCGCGTGAACGTGAGATGGGAACGTTCGATCAGCTGCTTGTTACTCCGCTGCGTCCCACGGAAATTCTTTTGGGCAAGGCATTGCCTGGATTTATTGTTGGTTTTGCCGAGGGTACCTTTATCGTTCTAATGTCCATCGTTTGGTTTCACGTCCCGTTTACTGGCAGCGTTCTGGGACTCTACGTGGGCCTATTCTGTTTTTTGTTGGCAACGGTTGGAATCGGACTGATGATTTCCTCGCTAGCCGTGACGCAACAACAAGGCTTGCTGGGCGTATTTCTTTTCATGGTTCCCGCCATTGTTCTTTCCGGTTTCGCCACTCCGATCGCCAACATGCCTAGGATTGTGCAGTACTGTACGCTGCTCGATCCGCTGCGATATTTTTTGATTGTTTTGCGCGGCAGTTTTCTTGAAGGCGCGGGAGCGTCGCTTTTCTGGCCACAATATTGGCCTCTTGCCGTCCTTGGCCTTGTCAGCATGATTGTCGCCAGCAAGCTTTTTCGCCGCCGACTTACATGAGCAGGGACGAGCCTGCATTCACCTGTTCATGCCAACTTCGTTCATGGTGCGCGAACGAAGTTTGTAGAAATTAAGAATATGCTCCAGCATATTGATGGAGCAGCGAGAGTCGCACGCGTTGGGATGGAGTATAACAATTGGGGTTGGGCGCTTATGCCAGAATTGGCAACGAACGCATATCGGATTATTCCCTGAGATGGATGCGGAGCTACTAGTGGAGGTTTTATGGATAGGCTGCTGCTCGATCGAATCCAATTCGCTTTCACGATCACCTACCACTATCTGTTTCCCCAGCTAACAATGGGGTTGGCGTTGTTGATCGTAGTTTTGAAGTGGATTGCGTTGCGAAAAAACGATGAACGCTATAACCAGGCAGCAAGATTCTGGGCGAAGATATTTGCAGTCAACTTTGTCCTTGGCGTTGTCACAGGTATTCCGATGGAGTTTCAGTT
>JAJZMO010000152.1 GCA_021798235.1 Acidobacteriota bacterium
CTAATCTACGACAAGCGCTGCGCGCAATGGTTCGCCTCCGCGATGCTAGACTCAAAGCCACAGCCGCGCGCAGTGACACGGCTGCAACGAACGCCACACGAGCGCGCAGCACGGTTCCCCATGAAGAAGGCATTGCACACAATCCTCTGGCGTCTTTTACTGCTGCTGCCCGTGTTGTGGCTGGTGGTCTCCGTGGTTTTTTTGCTCATTCATCTTGTGCCCGGCGACCCGGTGCAGCAGATGCTGGGGGAAGGCGCAACGGCCAACGACATTGCCGCGCTGCGCCACGCGTATGGATTGGACATTCCACTGCCGCTGCAATATCTGCACTACTGGCATGGTGTGCTGCATGGGAACCTGGGCCGTTCGCTGCGCTTGAATGCTCCGGTGACGCAGCTTGTCTTTTCGCGCTATCCCTACACGATAGCTCTGGCCTTGCCCGCCATATTTTTTTCGATCTTGCTGGCACTACCTGCGGGTGTGGCCAGTGCGTTGCATCGCGCGCAGTGGCAGGATCGTTGGCTGAGCGTGGTTAGCCTCTTTGGACTGTCCTTTCCCACCTTCGCGCTTGCCCCCATTTTGATTTTGATCTTCGGCATTGCGCTCGATTGGCTGCCCGTCTCGGGTGCAGGTTCGTGGCGGCATTTTGTTCTGCCGGTCATTACACTTGGCAGCGGCATGGCTGCAATTTTGACGCGCATGGTGCGCACCACAATGCTCGAAGAACTGGGGCAGGACTACATTCGCACCGCGCGTGCCAAGGGACTGACCGAGCGCGCCGTCGTCTATCGCCATGCGCTGCCGAATGCGCTGATCCCACTGCTCACCGTGCTGGGCCTGCAATTTGGCACGCTGCTTGCTGGAGCCATCGTGACGGAAACCATCTTCTCCTGGCCCGGGCTGGGACGACTCACCATCGCGGCCATATCCAACCGCGATTATCCGCTGGTGCAGGGCTGCATCCTCACCATTGGACTCACATATGTATTGGTCAATCTGGTCACGGATGTGCTCTACGGCGTCATCAATCCACGCGTGCGTCAGTAGCGGCTATGTCTGTTCCTTGGGCAGCAGTGGAACAATCTCCGCCTCCAGACCGGATACGGTAATGTTTACGATTGCCAGAGAAACAGGCAGGGAAAATCGTCGCGGCCCCGCACTGCCGGGATTCAAAAACAGCACGCCTTCACGCCGGGAAATTTCGGGTCGATGCGTATGCCCATAGACAACGGCGGCCATCCCCGCCGCTTGGGGATGCAGATCCAGATCGTCGAGATTGTGCAGTAGGTAGAACCAATGACCAGCCAGCAACACCGCTTCCGTTGCCGGCAATGCTGCGCAAGCACCAGCTTGGTCCACGTTGCCGCGAATGGCCGTTACCGGAGCAATGCTGCGCAATCGCTCCAGAATCGCAACATCGCCCACATCGCCCGCGTGCAAAATATGTTCACAGCCCAGGAGCGCCTCCAGGGCCTGCGGGCGCAGCAGGCCATGCGTGTCGGAAAGGATGCCAATGCGCATCAGACCGTACTGCCTGGTGCGGTGAAGGCACGGGTGCGTGGATCCAGTTGATCGCGCAGCGCGTCCCCTACAAAATTAAAGGCCAGTACGCAGAGCGCAATTGCCAGGCCGGGAAAGACGGCCATGTAGGGTGCGTCCATCAGATGAAAGCGCGCATCGTTGAGCATCGCGCCCCAACTGGAGGCAGGCGCGGGAACGCCCAAGCCCAGAAAGCTGAGCGTGGCCTCGGCGAGAATGGTGCCTGCCATGCCGACGGTGGCCTGCACCAGCACTGGCTGCAGGATGTTGGGCAGAATGTGTCGCAGGAAAATGCGCAGCCCCCCTGCACCCAACGCGCGGCTGGCTTCAACGTACTCCCGCTCGCGCACGGCTAACACTTGCGCGCGCACCAGTCGCGCATAGCCCACCCAGCCGGTGATCGAAAGCGCCAGCACCAGATTCCACAGCCCCGGGCCAAGGAAAGCAACCAAGGCAATCGCCAGCAGTAAGCCCGGCAGCGCGAGAAATGTATTCATCAAAATTACGTTCAGTGCCGTGTCGATCCATCCGCCGCAGTATCCGGCCAAGCCGCCCAAAGCAAGCCCCAAGATCAGCGCCAAGCTCACCACACAGGTGGCGACCAGCATGGAGATGCGCGCACCAAATACGACGCGCGCATAAATGTCGCGGCCCAGTTCATCGGTTCCGAACCAATGGGCCACACTTGGCGCAGCCAGTCGATGCGTCAAATCAATTGCTGCCGGGTCTTGTCGTGCGACTAGTGGGGAAAAAATTGCCAGCAAAACAAAGACCGCCAGCAATACGATTCCCAGCAAAGCCAAGGGCTGAAGCGTGTGCGTTGCCGCGCGCAGGGCACGTCCCATTCGTGTGCGAAGGGTGCTCGGCGGCGGCGATGGAAGCAACTCTTGCATGGGCACAGTGTCGGTTCCTGTCTATGCTACACTCGCTCAGGAATCCAGGATGATTCCTTCAGGTGCCATGCGCATTTTCGTGAACGATTTTTGCGGTCACCCGTTTCCGATGGAATTGAGCCGGGAATTGGCGCGCAGAGGACACACCGTTCGGCACGTATATTTCGCTGACAATCACAGCACGCCCAAGGGGCGCACACTCCGCAACGGGACAGATCCAGAGACACTGCAAATCGAAGGCTTGCACATTCAGCGTGTCTTCAAAAAACATTCTTTGTTTACACGGCGGCAGGCGGATTTGGAATATGGCCATGTTGCCGCCGCTTCGATGGAAGGCTTTCGCCCCGACGTCGTCCTCTCTGCAAACATGCCCTTGGATGCGCAGGCCATCTTATTGCGGGCCGTGCACCGGAAAAATGCAAAATTCATATTTTGGATGCAAGACGTTTACAGCGTTGCCGCAGCGTTTGTATTGCGCAAAAAAATTGGCATGCTATCCGTGCTGGGAAAATTCTATTTCGAGCGATTGGAAAAAAAACTACTGCATCAATCTGATGCCATCATTTGCATTGCGCAGGGATTTGCGGATTATCTGCAATGCTGGCAGATCCCACAGAAAAAAATCAGCGTCATTGAAAACTGGGCACCGCTGGATGAAATCACTCCCACAGCACGGGATAATGCCTGGGCTGTGGAGCAGGGAACTGTTGGCAAATTTTGTTTTTTGTACTCAGGCACACTGGGCATGAAGCATCGCCCCGAGCGGCTCCTGGACTTGGCCGCACATCTGGCCCAGCGCGGGCATGCGCGCCTGATCGTCATCGCTGGCGGAGCCGGAGCCGACTGGTTGGCCGCGCACGCGCACACCGTGCCTGCTGGCGCAATGACGCT
>JAJZMO010000228.1 GCA_021798235.1 Acidobacteriota bacterium
CCGACCTGCACGTTGGGCCGCTTTTGTTCGGAGCCTTCGTTGAACTCTTCGCTGGCCATGGTCGCGCCGTGGATGCCGTCGCGGCCCGTTTTGGCGCCGACATAAATGACGGGATTGCCAATGCCGGAGGCCTTGCCGTAAAAAATCTCATCCTTACGCATCAGTCCCAGCGCAAAGGCATTCACCAGTGGATTGCCGCTGTAACACGGCTCAAAACGTGTTTCGCCACCCAGGTTGGGCACGCCAAAGCAATTGCCATAGCTGGCAATGCCGCTGACTACGCCTTCGAGCAGCGTGTGATTTTTGTGCACCACGGAGGCCGGCGCTTCGCCGCGCGTGGCTGCCTCGGCATGGATCGGGCCAAAGCGCAGCGAGTCCATCACCGCCAGCGGTCGCGCGCCCATAGTGAAGATGTCGCGCAGAATGCCGCCAACGCCGGTGGCCGCGCCCTGGAATGGTTCGATGTAGGAGGGATGATTGTGCGACTCGATCTTGAAGGCGCAGACCCAGCCGTCGCCCACGTCGATGATGCCCGCGTTCTCGCCCGGCCCTTGCACGACGCGGGTGCTTTCCGTGGGCAGGCGCTTCAGATGCACGCGCGAGGACTTGTAGGAGCAGTGCTCGCTCCACATCACGCTGTAGATGCCGAGTTCGGTCAGGCTGGGCGTGCGGCCGAGGGCGCGCAGAATGCGCTCATATTCGTCGTGGGTGATGCTGTGTTGCCGCAGCAGCTCCGGCGTAATCGTTGCCGGTTCGGGGGTCGCAGTGGTGGTCGCTGGGTTCATGCCGGGAATCTTTATTGTTGCACGCCGGGGGCCTGTCTGTGGATAGGCGCGGATGGAGGCGGCTTTGCTGCGCGATGTGCGGAGTTCTGCGCTCTTTCTGATACACTAAGCGAGCGCGTGGCAGATTGATTCCAGGCCCTTGTTTCTTCCGCGTGTTCCGCAGGATCCATCCAAAAAGCCGCAGCAACAAGTTCGGGGAGTGGCTCAGCCTGGTAGAGCACCTGGTTCGGGACCAGGGGGTCGGAGGTTCAAATCCTCTCTCCCCGACCATTTTTGCGATCCATACTGTATTGTTTCCGTTTCCATTCGATGAACGGCGCAGCCGTGCCGCTATGCAGCTGGTTGGGGCAGGCATCCTTTGCCCGATGGCTCACCCATGAAATCTGGATCGTTCCGGCAGCCCAGCCAAGGGAATGCGAGGATGTTGCTACCACTGCGTGGTGGCGATGACGCGCGGCGGGCCGGGATTGCCGTCGATGACTTCCGTGGAAAAAACGACTTCGAGATTCGGATGGGCCGGGTCTGGACGCAGCTTGCGCAGGAGCGGCTCCATATATTGTTCGTTGAGGGACAGCGCGCTGGCCGCAGCCGTTCCATTTTCGCCGATGCCGGCGGCAACCACCACCATCTGATCGGTCTGCGGATCATGAAAGCGGGCCAAGATTCCAAAATCCTGGGTGATGTGCAGATAGGGAGTCTCAAAATTCACTGACCAGGCGTGATTTTCCGGATGCTCCCGGTCTGCGATGGAGGAAACCGCTCCCGGCTCCTGCACGAAATGGAAGCGCAGCGGTTCGGTGAGGCGGAGCGTCCAAGGATTGTCCAAGCCTGCGATCAGAATGCTGGGCGTCCGTTGCAAATCCGCAAAGCTGGTTGTCGTGGAGGATTGCATCAAGAAGGATTTGTTGTGTGCCTCTAAAAAACCTGCCATGCGGGTGAGCGTAACCGCGTCAGAAAAGGTGATGGGATCGCTGGCCAGCGGATGGGCGCTCAAGGTTGGATTGGGGTTGAGGGGCATCCCCGCCGCTGCGGAACCAATGCACAGGAGCACGGGTGTGGGCGATTGCAGCAAAGGCGACCAAAACGTGCGGAGCGCAGGCGGTAACGAATGTGCGGTACTGCGTCCGGTGCGGAAGCCGACTACGGCAGTCAGTACCAGCAGCGCGAGAGCGGCGATGCTTCCAGGCAGCGTGCGCGATGCCTTTTTGCGTTGCCCCCCAGATTCTTCCAGAAGAACAGCGGGCAGCGGCAGGATTTCCTCCGCTTGGGTTCCGGTCGGATCGGGCAGGCGAAACTCTGGGACATAGGAGCCAGAGGGCAGGTCAATGCGCAGCTCGTCGCGGTGTTCCTCTTGCGTGTAGTACTGGGCCAGTCGCTTGCGCACCTCCCCTGCCGTGATGCGCACCACGGGGTCGGCGTTGGAGTCATAATCCGGCTTGCGATGGAAGACGGCCACGCCGAGAGTGCGTTCTTTGAGGGAGTCGGCTTGGCCTTGCAGGGTCTGCTCCACCACATAGCGGAGCAGGTCGGGGTAGCGTTTGCTGTTGCGGAAGAGGACGTCGGAGAGCAGGCGTTCCAATTGCTGCTGGATTTGTTGCGGCTCCACGGTCTCGAGCGCGATCTGCATGGGTTGACTCACGGCGAAATTCCAGCGCTGGAACCAATCGTGCCCGCGCTCCGTACCTAGAATACGCCGGCAGTGGGAAGGCTGCTGCCTTGGTAAAAGGTTGCAGACAAATGCGCTACCGTATTCGCTACGGTAATAAACGGTTTTGTTTTCGCTGGGAAGCTGTATTGTGATTATGCAAGCCAAAGCCAGCCTGCTTCGATGGGAAGCGGCACGATGAGGATGAATCGAATGTTGAAGAAAGTATTGTTCTGGTGCGCAATTGCCACGGTGGCGTTTGTTGCCGCCCGCCCGGCGAGGGCGCAATTTTTACCGCCGCAAGTCCAAGCGCAATCCCCGGCCCAGATTCAGGCCTGGCTCAAAGCACGGGGCATCAACGTGACCGTGGCGCAAATCGAGGCCTGGCGCAAAGCGCATCCGCCCCGCCCCACCGGGCCGTGGATGAACACGCAACTATCGCCCGATGCGCGCGCCAAGCTGGTGCTGGATCAGATGACGTTGCAGGAAAAGATTGATCTGTTGCATGGCAACGGCATGCCGCACGCGGACAACTGGACGACGCCGCTGACGCATCTTGGCAACGGTGGCGCTGGCTCTGTGGTTGGCGTGCCGCGCCTGGGCATTCCTCCCATCGTCATGGACGATGCCGCTTATGGCGTGCGCAGCAGCGGGGCGAATGGCCGTTACTCGACGGCGCTGCCCTCGGATTTGGGCGCAGCCTCCAGTTGGAACCCGCAGGCCGCCTGCCAATATGGCATGGTGATTGGCAAAGAGCTGCGCGCGCAGGGCTTCAACATGACGTTGGGCGGCGGCGTGGACGTTGCCCGCGAACCGCGCGATGGCCGCACCTTTGAATATGCCGGTGAAGATCCAATTCTGGCTGGAACCATGGTCGGCAATCTGATG
>JAJZMO010000253.1 GCA_021798235.1 Acidobacteriota bacterium
TTTTGGTGCCGGGAGGGGGGGTCGAACCCCCATGACCCGAAGGTCGGCGGATTTTGAGTCCGCTGCGTCTGCCAGTTCCGCCATCCCGGCGTGGGATGTCTGCGCGGTTCGCATCGTTGTGCCAAAGGTTGCCAGCGTTTGCCAAGGGACTGGCTGCGACGACTGGCCGCACAGCAGCGATGCGGGCGCGGGGTGCAGTTTCTCCAGTATCGCACAAACGCAGTCGTTCCCAAACCTGCCCGCAGCAGCGTCCGTTGCAGGGCACGGAGCCGGGCAAGGCTGCAGGGCAGGATGCGGTAGCATGGTTCCTTGACATTCCACACCCGTGCGGCTACGCTCGGCGACAATTGCAGGCAAGACCGGCGCGTGGATTTCAGTTGAGTTGAGGCGGCGATTGCGCATGGCAGACAGCAACACAGAGACGGAGCGCGTGGCAGCGAGCAATTTTCCAACGCAGCCGTCGGTGCAGCAGCTGGCAACGATGGCTGCAGCAACGCAGGCTCCACTGGCGGAGCGGATGGCGTGGCTGGCGCTGGCGCTGACGCCCGGCCTGGGCCAACTTCGCGTGGCGCGCGCCGTGGCCAAGATGGGCAGTGCCGAGCGCATTCTGACCCTGCCGCTCACAGAACTGGAAGCGCTGAACCTGCCTGCGGCTTCGGCGCAAAGCATCCACAGCGGCGCGTCGATGGCCGAAGCCGAAAAGGAATACAAGCGGGTGTCTGAGGCGGGAGGCAGTTTGATTACGCCCGCAGATGCGGCTTACCCGGAGCGCCTGCGCGAAATCTTTGATCCGCCGGTGGTGCTTTGGCTGCGTGGGGACGCATCGTTGCTGGCTTGGCCAGGCATTGCGATTGTGGGCACGCGCCAACCCACGCCCTACGGCGCAGGCATGGCACAGATGTTGGCGCGCGACTTGGCCGCGCACGGTCTGGTGGTGTTGAGCGGCATGGCTCGCGGCGTGGATACGGCGGCCCATCGCGGCGCGCTCGAAGCTGGAGGCAAGACCATCGCCGTCTGGGGCACGGGCATTGACGTCATCTACCCGAAGGAGAACAAGCGGCTGGCCGAGCAGATTCTGGAATCCGGCGGCACCATCCTGAGCGAGTACGCCATGGGCACGTTTCCCGCGCCGCAGAACTTTCCCATCCGCAACCGCATCCTGAGCGGCATGAGCGTGGGCGTTCTGGTGATCGAGGCCGGTGAGAACAGCGGCACGCGCATCACCGCCCGCTGCGCGCTGGAGCAAAACCGCGAGGTCTTCGCCGTGCCCGGCAACGTGACCACCAAAAATGCTTGGGGACCGAACACGTTAATTAAGCAAGGAGCCAAGCTGGTCGCCACGTGGGAAGACGTGTGGGAGGATCTGCCCACGCAAATCCGGCTGGAGGTCGAGGAGCGCACCGGCGCTGCATCCGCGGATGGCTCGGCTGCATCTTCTCTAGCGGCGGCTCTATTCGATTCTCCCGATCTGCCCGCCGAACAGCGGCTGGTTCTTGAGCTGCTGCGAGCCGATGAGGCCCTGCAAATCGACGAAATTGTCGAGCGGCTGGAGGGCAAGGCCAGCTCGTCGGAGATCTTCGCGGCGCTCTTTGAATTGGAGTTGGCGGGTAAGGTGCGCGCACTGCCGGGAAAAAATTATTTGAAAGCCTTTTGATTCTTGTAGTTATGCACGTTTTCCCCGTGGAAATCCCCCCGGTTGTCCCCAGGGGCTAGTGGATTTCTTGCCCGCACTCGTGATAGTTTCCCGCTTGTTACCCCGGAGCCGGGGATGCGTCCAACAGGCAGGCTCCCCTCAGGAACAGTACAGCCGCTGCCGAAGAGTACACCGAGCAGCATGGAACCACACCGGCATCTATATTGGTAGAACGCAGAAGAAGGATGGGAATGGCAAAAGCACTGGTCATCGTCGAGTCGCCGGCCAAGGCCAAGACGATCAACAAATATCTGGGCAATGACTACACCGTGGAGGCCACCATTGGCCACATCATGGATTTGCCCAAGAACAAGATTGGCGTGGACTTGGAAAACGGCACCTTTGAGCCGGAGCTGATCGTGATGCCCGGCAAGGAAAAGGTGATGGACCGGCTGAAGAAGCTGGCCAGCACGGCCAGCGCCGTCTATCTTGCGCCTGACCCGGACCGCGAAGGCGAGGCCATCGCCTGGCATTTGCAGACGCAGCTCTCCAAGGCGGTGCGCAAACCGGCGACCATCCAGCGCGTCACCTTCAATGAGATTACGCAGAAGGCCGTCAAAGAGGCCTTTCAGCACGCAGGCAAGGTGGATGAGCATCTGGTGGATGCGCAGCAGACGCGGCGCGTGCTGGACCGCATCGTCGGCTATCAGATTTCTCCGCTGCTCTGGGACAAGGTGCGCCGCGGGCTTTCCGCTGGCCGCGTGCAGACGGTGGCCGTGCGCCTGATCGTCGAGCGTGAGCAGGAGATCAAGAGCTTCCGTCCGGTCGAATACTGGACGCTGGACGCGCAACTGGCTCCCGCCACGCACAAGGAGCAGAGCTTTACCGCGCGCTTTATCGGCATCGACGGCAAGCGGGCCACGGTGGAAACCGTCAACTCACCCGCGTTGCCCAATCGCACGGAGGCCGAGGCCGCCGTCGCTGATCTGAAGGCTGCGACGTGGTCTGTGCGCTCGGTTGAGAAAAAGGAGCGGCGGCAATTTCCGACAGCGCCGTTCATCACCAGCAAATTGCAGCAGGACGCCTCGCGCAAGCTCGGTTTCAACGTCAAGCGCACCATGGGCGTGGCCCAACGTTTGTATGAAGGCGTTGAAGTCGGCGGCCAGGGCACCATCGGCCTTATCACCTACATGCGTACCGATTCCACGCGCGTTTCGCCGGATGCCATCGCAGCCGCGCGCAGCTACATTGGAAAAAATCTGGGCGCGCAGTATATGCCCGCCAGCCCGAATACCTTCAAGGGCAAAAAGGATGCGCAAGACGCGCACGAGGCTATTCGTCCGACGAATGTCGATCTGACCCCGGATGCGATTCGCCGCTATTTGAGCGACGAACAATACAAGCTCTACAAGCTGATCTGGCAGCGCTTTGTGGCCTCGCAAATGGTGCCCGCGCTCTTTGACCAGACCACGGTGGAGATTGCAGCCAAGGCCCGGCGAACCTACGACTATCGCGTCACCGGCTCGGTGCTCAAGTTTGACGGATTCTTGAAGGTCTACGAAGAGGCTAAGGATTCCAAGGACGAGGATGACGAAGCGCTCGGCAATCGTCTGCCTGCGCTCAACGACGGCCAGGCGCTGGCGCTGCTGGAGCTGAAGCCGGAGGAGCACTTTACGG
>JAJZMO010000321.1 GCA_021798235.1 Acidobacteriota bacterium
GCGAGACATGGGGCACCCGGCAGCCGACACCCGGCAGCCTTCGCTGGGAATGACAGAGTATTTCTACGCAGGGTAGTTTATTTTTTCTGCGTGCTGCGCAACTGCGGATTCTTCGCGGCGCTGATTAAGTCGGCAAAGATGCGGTAGGCTCCGGGAACGCCTTCGGGCATTTGGCGATCGAGCGCGAGCGCGGTGTAAATATACAGGCCTTGTCCGTAGTGCGCGTAGAGCAGGCCGCCTTGCTGCGGAGTCTGATCGGGGTCGTGCATTTCCAGCAGCGGCGTGTAGGCGGAGTTCCACGTGCTTAAAAATCCGTGGCCGCGCTCTTCCACCCAGCCGGAAAAATCTTTCTCCGTAATGTGATTGGGCCAGTTCAACAACGCGTCCTGCGGATGCAGCCATTGCACGGCGGAGTCTTCGTCAATCACCTTTTCCGGACTGTTGCCGAGCGAGAGTGGATAGGGCGCATCGCTAGCGGACAGCGCGTCCGTGTTATAGGTGACCAGCAAAACTCCCCCCTGATGCACGTAGGCCAGCAGGTGCGGGCTGGCCGCTGCCAGGTCAGGCTGCGCGGAGTAGGCGCGGATGCCAAGCAGGATCGCGTCCCAATGCGTCAGGTCGGCGTGGGCCAGATCCTCGACAGAGAGCGGTTGCGCGGTGATGCCGAGTTGCGCGAGTGACTCCGACAGCGTGTCGCCGGTGCCTGCAACGTAACCAATGCGCAGGCCGGGAGCCACGCGCAGATGCGCCGCATGCACCTGCGTGGTGGCGTCGCGGTAGAGCGGATACGGACGCAGGCCGGGATAGCCAACGATGCGATCTCCACGGCGGTAGGTTTGCCCGTGGCTGGTGGCTTTGGCTTGCAGCGTATAGGTTTGAGCGGATGCGTTCTGCGGTGTCACGGTGAAGATGACGCTGCTGATGCCGCCAGCCTTGGCGATGGTGAACGGAGCCGTGGCGGGCGCGGCGGTCCATCCGTCGGGCAGCTGGAGAGTGAGGGTTCCCTGCGCAGGCTGCTGCTCGTTGTTGGTGACGGTGGCCGTCAGGCGCAGCGTCGTTTGCCCGATGGGAAGAATGGCCACGCGCGGCGTTAGCGCGACGGAAAGTGCAGGCGCAACGATGAGCGGCTCAAAGACCGGGCCGAGTCCGCGCTGTTGGTGAACGGTGGCCACGGTCTGTTGCACGGAAAAATCCACGCCGTGATAGTGCAGCGTGGCGATGGCGTGGAGCGGATACGGAGCAAAGGAACGGCCTGCAAGCTGGGGATCGTCCCCAGTGTAGACGGGCTGCTCCATGCTGGCGCGATGGAAGTAAGCCTGGGTGGGGCGTGCGTCCAGCGGCACTTGCACGGTGAAGAATGCGTCCGTGGCTGCGCCGTTGGCGAGCGTTGCAGTCGGCGGCTGGTCCGTGTGCAACGTCCAAGATTCCTGCGTGGGTGGGAGCAAGCGAATCGCGGCCACCTGCACGGCATCCGGACTGCCGCTGGACAAATGCACCTGCACGGCGAAGCGCTGACCGGGCGTGGCGGTGCGGAAGGTGTTGGCATAGCCGCGGAAGTAGGCGGGAATTTGGCCTGCGGATTTTTGGCCGGGCACGACGATGGCGCGCAGCGAGATGCCGAGGGCCTGCGCCAGCGCGAGTGAAAATTGGCGCTGCTTGATGCGCAGCTCAAAGAGCACGTCTTGCAGGGTGACGACATCGGGCGCGGCAGAGAGTTGCGCGATCAGCGCATCGGTCGCGTGCAGACCGTCAGCCAGGCTGGGCGCGGTGCGTTCTGGATGCGCTGCGGAGTAGCTGGCGAGCGCTTGATCGACGGAGTTTTGGATGGGTGCAAGCTGCTTGCGCAGTGCAGGCTGTTCATCTGTCGGGGCCAGCGTAGCGATGCCGACAAGCGAGGTGTCGATGCCGCTGAAGAGCGTGGCATCGCCTGCCTGCGCGGCAACGCGCGTGGCGTACAAGTGATAGCCGGAGGTGATTGGCCCGGCCAGCGGCAGACCGAGGCCATCATTTTGCGAACGTTGCTGGCCCAGGCCGAGGCGCGCGAGTTGGAAGTAGGTCAGGCCGAGCAGCGGATCATATTGGCCGGTGGGGATGGAGACATCCGCAGAGGGTTCGCCGTGGATGTCTGCGCCAGTGACGAAGTTGTGAAAGATGGCCGGTGCCCAGTGGCCCGTGGCGTAGTCGAAGACTCCCTGATCCGTGATGCGTGCAAAGGGGACGCGGACGTAGAGCTTTTGCGGCGACCAGGGACGCAGGCCAGCGCGGATCTGATCCGGGCAGACCGACGGGTCGCCCGCAGCGATGTAAGCCTGCTGCGCCACCTGCCCGGCCACTTGATGCTGGCCGTGACCGTCAGAGACGTTACTGGCGAAGACGGAGGCGATGACCAGCGGATGTTTTTCGCGGACGATGCGCACCGTGTCACAGAGAACGCGCTGGCTGCCCCACTTGCTGAGCGCCTCCTCTTTGGTTTTGGTGAAGCCGAAGTCGGCGACGGAGGCCCAATCGGCGTGTACGCCGTAGTAGCTGTCGGCGGCGAGCATCTCCTGCGTGCGCAGCAGGCCGAGCGCATCCCATGTGTCGGCAGAGAGAACGTTCTGGCCGGCCTCGCCGCGCGTGAGCGAGAGCAGATCGGCGCGCACGCCGTCGTGGCGGCTCTCATAGGTGAGCATGGGGCCGTCTTCGTCGTCGGGGTGCGCGGTGACCAGCAGCAGGCTGGCGCGGGTGTGGAGCTTTTGCAGCGTCTGCCACAGGCCCACGCTGCCGCGGTCAAACGAGTGCGGCTCCGCAGCCAGATGTGCGGCGGCCTGCGCGGCACTATGCGCGATGGGAAAAAGAAAAAGCAATGCGGCGAGCGAGGATGCGCGGAAACGTTGTGTGGGCTGGCGGCGCGTCTGCATGGAGTGATTCTACTGGTCGGCGAGTTGGATGCGCATGCGGCTGGAAAGGATGCGGGTGTGGTGGATCCCATGTCTCCAAAACGAGACATGGGGCACCCGGTGTTGTCGGGTACCACGCTTCGTTCCGGAGGAGACTCGATCTTTGCAGATGTGCCCGACGAGGAAAAATGATTCTCCTCCCATCAAAAGCGGGTTCCCTATCCTTCACGCAGCGAAGGACGGGAGCAGCACTTACGCAGTCAACCCTGCGCCGACGCACACTGGCTCCTGCTCCAGCGTGATGCCAAACCGCTCGGCAACACGTGCGCGAATCGCATCGCGCAAGGCCACCATCGCCGCCGCCGTGGCTCCACCACGATTGATCAGCGCCAGCGTGTGCTTGCTGGAAATGCCCGCCGCACCC
>JAJZMO010000060.1 GCA_021798235.1 Acidobacteriota bacterium
TCATGGCCTTGGCTGCGCCTGCGCCGATCTTATCCTTCACCTCATTGCGGCGGATAGAGGTGAACTGTATCGGATTGAGCACAGTAATGCGGTCGATGTGCCAGCGAATCTCCGGCTTCCAGTAGATAGCTTCGACAACACCACGCGCTGCGGAGGGTGTCATTACGTCATAGCTGACACGCTCGACCTTCATCTCTGGCCGTGTAAAGCAGGCCCACTCGCCCCAACAGTGCAGCTTGATGCCAAACGCCACAGTCTCCTCCTAAACACCCCATAGCGACGTATCCAAGGTCGTCGCATCCGGGTTCAATCCTTTTTCACTGCTGTACAACGAACGATTGAGAAGAATCCATAGACCTGATTCGTGTTCCCTCACAAACCCACGCTGCTCCATCTGGTGCACGGCCTGTTTTCTCACCGAGACCAGGTACGGTTGCAGCTCACGCTGCGGCAAGAATGGAAGTTTGCTTGCCGCCATCTTATCCCAGACTGGATTGTCTATGTGTGGATATTTACTGTAAGGAACCAAGACCGGAAGCTGTTCATCGCGGATGATCTGAAACGCTGTGGCCATCTCACGGAACTGAAACAGCAGGCGACCACGTTCATGGTCGATATCCATCGTCTTCATTACGTCATACTTATCCCATTCAGATTTCTTCGTCCAATAGAAGAGCCTGAAGTAAGCTTCGACTGCGGCTGGATCAAGCGGATCGGGATACCGAGACTCCAATTCCTTAGCTGCATCAGCGGCGAAACGCAATAGTCCCACCGGCGGTCTTTCTTCCGTTTCAAATAAATAAGTAAATCCCACTGGTAGCTTACCCTCGCGGTTGCACCGGCCCGCAGCCTGGGCGATGGAATCAAAGCCAGCTTCGGCACGGTATACCGTCGGAAAGTCGAGATCGACACCCGCCTCCACAAGTTGCGTGCTGACCACACGGCATGGCCTGCCGTCTTTGAGACGCTCCCGGATCGTTTGCAGGACACTTCGCCGGTGCTCTCCGCACATCCATGTGCTCAGGTGGAAACAGTCCGTAGCATCGGAGTTTTCAATCACCTTGTCATAAAGTCGAGAGGCATGTTTTCGCGTATTGACGATGCACAATGCGCTTTGTTCCCGCACAAGCAGCGAGACCAACTCGTCATCTGTCCGCTTTCCAAGCTTCTTCACTTCTACGCGCCGCAATGCCAGAAAGAGAGGAGCGGGATCGGGAATAATGGGACGAACGTTTTCAATCCCAAGCTCAAAGTCGCTACGCCGCTCCAGCGCAGGCTGTGTCGCCGTGCAGAGCACGATGGAACAGCCGTAGTTCAGCACCAACTCTTTCAAAGCAGCGAGAGTCGGCTTCAATAATTCGACCGGGATCGTCTGCGCTTCGTCGAGTACGATGACACTACGTGCCAGATTATGCAGCTTACGGCACGGAGTCGTCCGGTACGCAAACAGGCTTTCCAATAGCTGCACATTGGTCGTGACGATCAGCGGCGCGTCCCAGTTTTCGACGCCGAACTGGTTAGAGCGTGTATCGTGCCTGGGTTGCAGATTTGTATGGTGCTCGACCAAAGCAGTTTCCGCTAGCGGTCCAAGCGCCTTACGATAGACATCTGCGGTCTGCTCGATAATGCTGGTATATGGGATAGCCATCACGACGCGTCGAAGGTTGTGGCCATTCTGGAGTGCGTGCTCCAGAGCAAAGGCCAGCGACGATAAGGTCTTGCCACCTCCCGTTGGGACATTGAGAGAAAAGAATCCTGGCGACAAATTAGCCGCTTCCAGGCATTGATTGAGAATGATCGCCCGCTGCTGATTGACCTTAGTGTTACGCTCCGGGCCTTCCTGCATCCCACGCAGACTAAGAGCCAACGCAATTTTGAGCGCAGCCAGCGAGGGTCTGCCCGAGTCTCCACTCAACCCACTTCGCTCTTCGGCTCGGTCACGGTCGCAGAACTCCTCAGTACAGGTGCGATCAGCATCTACCAGGCAGGAGAAAATCATTCGAGTAAAGAATCCGAGCTGAAAGGCTTCGTACCCACTACTTCTCTTGAGAGGCAGTGTCAGCTTCGGTAGTTCAATCCCGAGCGCTTCTGCATGGGCAATGGGATACTGTGTAGCGTTCAACTTGTAACGCAACGTGCTACGTCCTCCCAAGTCGTTGGCAGAGGTCTCGTCGGGAAGCCCCGTGTGATGGCCCGCGATGCAGAATGCAAGTAACTGACCAGCGCTTCCTCCTACATGCTTTTCAACAAATCTTGCCCCAAATGTGGAATGATCCACTCGCTTGCCGGGTGTATGGGTGTCGGCGTCGTCTTCCGCGCCTGCATCTACCGACTTCATTCCAGCATCGTGAAGATAGCTCTGAAACTCATTGGAGAGCTTGCCTAAGTCATGGCACCTCCCCAAGACATCCCCCCATAGGAGCGCCCCAAAGGCATCTGCGAAATCCGCTGCCGATTGCGAGACCTTGTCCAGATGAACGGAGAGAGGTTCCCATGAGGAGGGAGGGGAGCCTTCACGCGTGTGTGCGTAAGCTGTCATAGACTATCTGGCCGAGTTCCAACATTGAGCCTCTGCTCCAGTTCTGCAATGGCCACAACAACTTCGTCCACGGTAGGGATCGGGCCGAAGACCATGTCGGACATGGCTTCATAGTCCCGCTGCAAATCGGTGAGCATCCCGTCATGAGGAGTCAAGGCGAAGCTGCCGGGAACGGCGGAGGCCAGATCAAGATCAGGGCGATTGAAAAACATTCGCGCATGGCGCACGCAATCCTGGGCCATGTCTGCATCTTCAATTGCCTTTTGGCCAATTTGCGAAGCTAATAGCCGATAGACATCGTAGTAGTGGCGCGAGACGCGCTGCCCTCCTCCCCTCAGTTCGCCACGGCAATCCCACCATCGGCATAGGCCGTGCAGGATAACAACCTTGTCCCAGAAGGTACGGCTGGGGGCAACGGTGGTCACGTTGCCGACCGCCAGATAAAAGCTTGGAAGATCGTCCGCAATATACGGTTTCACAACCACCGGCGCATGAGGATCAAGAGCAGACTTCACGCCTGATTCGATCTTGATGGCGCGACGGATATACGCATTGCCCTCTGCCGTCGCGGTGGGATACCAGAGAAGCAAGCTCTGACCGTCGGGGTCGTCTGGATAGGCTTCCACGCGCGCCCGATCCGCGTTTAGATTTGCGGTCTGGAGCGTCTGCCGCAGCAGGGTGTTTAACTGCTCCAGCATCGGGCCTTGAATGTACTCCTGACAAGCGGTTTTGATGGACTCCAAG
>JAJZMO010000217.1 GCA_021798235.1 Acidobacteriota bacterium
CCTGACGGTAAGGCATTGAAAGATATGGGGAAGGCTGGCCGGGATTGGTAAGATGTTTGTTACCAGACATCCAGCCCACCAACCCCGAGGCCAGCCTTGAGAGATCGTAGTGCCGCTTTTCAATCCCAGCAACATCAATCTCGCATCGAAGGCCGGGCGCAACGGCTTGAGGCGGTCGATTTCTTCAACGCGCTCACGGGACCTGAGCTGCTGGGGAAGACCGAGGCGCTGCTGCCGGAGCACCGGGAGCGAGAGTATCCGCCGACGGTGGCACTGGCGATGTTCCTGAAGCAGGCTCTGTCGCAGGATCGCTCGTGCCAGCGAGCAGTCAACGGCTGGATCGCCCAATGCGTGGCCGAAGGACTCACGCCGCCGAGTGCGCGCACTGGCGGATACTGCCGGGCGCGTCTTCGCGTGCCGGTGCAGATGGTCACGGCGTTGACGCGGGAAGCGGGCGATCTGCTGTGCCGTCAGGCTCGCCCCGGCTGGCGCTGGCGGGGTCGGCCGGTGAAGCTGGGCGATGGGACCGGGATCGTGATGCCGGACACCGAGGAGAACCAATTTCGCTACCCGCAACCCTCCAGTCAGGCCGAGGGCGTGGGTTTTCCGCAGATGAGGCTCGCCGGGGTGGTGTGTTTGTCCACCGGAGCGGTGCTGGATGCGGCTATGGGACCGCATGCGGGCAAGGGAAGTGGCGAATTGTCTCTCAATCGCAGGCTCGAGGACGTTTTTCATGCCGGCGATGTCTTTCTCGCCGACGCCCTCTACTGCAACTACTTTCTCATCGCCCGCCTGCGAGCTCGCGGGGTGGATGTGCTGTTTGAGCAAAACGGAGCACGAACCACCGATTTTCGCCGCGGCGAGCGCCTCGGTGCCCGCGATCATCTCGTACGGTGGGAGAAGCCCAAAGCGCGACCAGAGTGGATGGCTCGAGCCGAATACAAGGCCTTTCCCGCAGAACTGATCGTGCGCGAGGTCAGCGTCGGCGGCCGCGTGCTGGTGACCACGATGCTCGATCCACGCCGCGTGTGCAAAAGAGAGCTGGGGAAGCTTTACGAGCGCAGATGGAATATCGAGCTCGATCTGCGCAACATCAAAAACACTCTGGGACTGGAGATGCTGAGTTGCAAGACTCCAGCGATGTGCGAGAAGGAGCTGTGGGTCTACCTGCTTGCCTACAATCTGATCCGCCTTCTGATGGCTCAGGCGGCGTTGCAGGCCGGTGTGCATCCGCGGCAGCTGAGCTTCAAGCATACGGTGCAGCTGTGGACCGAATGGCTTTGCCATGGTCTCGCCGGCATGGCTGTCGCGCACGCCGCGGTCCTTTTCCAGGCGATCGCGCAGCAGAAGGTCGGCAATCGGCCTGGCCGAATAGAACCGCGGGCTCGAAAACGTCGCCCCAAACCGTACCAGTGGCTGAAGGTCCCACGCGCGAAAGCCCGGCAGCAGGTGCGCTTGTATGGCTATCTTCCAAATCCTTCATCGTAAGTAAGTGCCATTGCCCTTAAGGCTTGAGTGGACTGATTCTTTTCCGGCATTCCGGCGCGCTAGTGACCATCTCCAATTACCTATAGTCGCCCGCGGCGGAGGTTTCTTACAGGCGAGCGAGTACCGAGCGCTGCCCGCGGTTGCCGATCAGCTCCGGCTGGTCAGTGACTCGCAGGCCTCGCGATGGAGCGGCAGTTTGTCGAGCGCCGGCGCCAAGGCGGCGCCTGATTAGGTGGGTCTGCCCGAGGTCGGAGTCGAATGCCATCGCAACTAGGTGAATTGCAATGCCCCGCGGTGGGTCTGCGGCTAAGAGTACCCCCATGCCCACTACTGTCCCAACGTTATTCGAACAAAATCAGCTGGTTGGCATCGTCGGGCTGTTTTGGCCCTTCCACAGAGAGCGTAAGCAGCTGATCGAGCGGAGTTTTCTCAAACAGGGTCAAGCTCAGAATCTGTAGGATCTCATGCATCGACGCCTCCAGCTTCAGCCGCTTTCTGACGATCGCCACGAGCACATACGTGCACACGGCGATCCAGATCTGGCTCTTCACAGCATTCTCCGAGGTACCGAAGAACGCCTTGATCCGCAGGTGCTGCTTGATCCATTTGAAGAACAGCTCCACCTGCCAGCGCATCTTGTAGAGCTGACAGACCGTGAGCGGCTGGAGATCCAGATGGTTGGTGATGAACACCAGTCTCTTGCCGGTGTCTGGGTCCTTGAAGCGGATGCGACGCAGCGGCTTCGGGTAGCCCTGCTTGGAATAGAAGACGGTCAGAGCGATCGTGTGGTCGCATATCACCCCGGTGCCTCGATCTGTTTTGCGCCAGGCGAGTCGTTTGAAACGCATGCCTCGTTTGGCGCGGGTCACGAAGAACGCCCCCGCCTGGTCGAATCTCGCCAGACGCTCGAAGTCGACATAGCCGCGATCGACGATGTAGAAGGCGCCAGCTTCGGGAATAAGGTGATCGAGGATGTTGACGTCGTGGAGTTTGCCGTCGCTGATGTGCAGAAAAGTCGGGATATTCCCGCGCAGGTCGAGCAGAGTGTGCAGCTTCACCGCCGCCTTGGTCGAGCGGAACGGTGCCCACGGAAACAGCGACAAGCACAGATCGATAGTCGTCGAGTCGAGGGCGTAGACGGTATTGTCGAGCTGAACACCGAGCGGTTCGCTGGCATACAGGTCGCGGGCCGTGCGGATCAAACGTTGGGCGAAATCGGCATAGATCCGCCAGTCGCGCGTCGCATTTGCGTTCGCGAGAGTGTTGCGGGCCATCCCACCGCGGATGCCCATGTGATAGATCTTCTCTGGCTGAGCCCGCAGGCACGCCTCGATGTCGCGCAGGCTCTCCCGGAAGGTCAGCTGCGCGAACATCATGATCAGCAGCTGATCCACGCACGAGAAGCTCTTGACCTTGTGCCGCCCTCCGTAACGCGCCACGCAGCGACGGAAGGTCTGCAGCGGCAGATGCTCGATCAACTGGGCGAACACCAGCTTGCCGGTGAACATGGTGGACCTCGGCTCCGAAGGACGCCGAAGGGTCGCCAAATGCCCGCATCAAGTTCAAGTCGGTGACACCCAAAGAACGCTGAAAACTATATGCACATCAGCTACTTACAATTGCCATTCCAACAAACGTTGGGACAGTAGTGCCCCATGCCATACCCCCACCAGTCTCCGTAATGCCTGCATTGTACCCCCAGCACAGATGGTGAGCGCCGCGCTTGTCCGTGCGGTGACGCCTCGCATCGCCGCGACAGGGCCCGCTCGATCGCTTCACCGTGCGTGC
>JAJZMO010000325.1 GCA_021798235.1 Acidobacteriota bacterium
TTTTGATGCGCGTGGCTTGCGGACTGGCGGGCACGCCCACGGAGGCTATCGAGTTCTACCGGCTGATGGCGGCCCTGGATTATCTGCCCAGCTCACCGACGTTGTTCAACTCTGGCACCAAGCACGCGCAGATGTCCTCCTGCTACCTGATCGATTCGCCCGGCGATTCGCTGGAGTCGATCTATGACACGTACAAGCAGGTGGCGATGCTCTCCAAGTTTTCCGGCGGCATCGGCTTGGCCTTTCATCGCGTGCGCTCGGAAGGCTCGCTGATCCGCGCGACGAATGGCTTGTCCAACGGCATTGTGCCGTGGCTGCGCACATTGGATGCCTCTGTGGCTGCGGTGAACCAAGGCGGCAAACGCAAGGGGGCCTGCTGCGTATATCTGGAGCCGTGGCACGCCGATGTGGAGCAGTTTTTGGAGTTGCGCGACAACACGGGCGACCCGGCGCGGCGCACCTACAACCTCAACTTCGCCCATTGGATTCCCGATCTGTTTATGCGGCGCGTCGATCAGGATGGGATGTGGTCGCTCTTTGATCCCAAGACGGTGCCGCATCTGCCCGACTTGTTTGGCGATGCCTTTGACGCCGCCTATGAACAGGCCGAGCAGGAGCAGAAATTTTCGCGTCAGGTGAAGGCCCGCGAGTTGTACGCGCGCATGATGCGCAGCCTGGCCGAGACCGGCAACGGCTGGATGGTTTTCAAAGACGCCTGCAATCGCAAGTGCAACCAGACCGGCGCGCCGGGCAATGTGGTGCACCTGTCGAATCTGTGCACAGAAATCACCGAGGTGACTTCGTCCGCGGAGACGGCGGTGTGCAACCTTGGCTCCATCAATCTGGCGCAGCACGTGACGGACGGCGCCTTTGATTTCGCCAAGCTGGCCGAGACGGTGCGCATCGCCGTGCCGATGCTGGACCGTGTGATCGACATCAACTACTACCCGGTGCCGCAGGCCGCAGCGGCCAATAGCCGCTGGCGTCCGGTGGGCCTGGGTGTGATGGGCTTGCAGGATGTCTTCTTCCAATTGCGCCTGCCCTTTGACTCGCCGGAGGCGCGTGCGCTGTCGACGCAGATTCAAGAGGAGATTTACTTCCACGCGCTTTCTGCCTCTTGCACGCTGGCGGAAAAAGACGGCCCACATGAGGCATTCAAGGAAACACGCGCGGCGGCAGGCGCTT
This sequence comes from Acidobacteriota bacterium, assembly GCA_021798235.1. The sequence goes on from JAJZMO010000325.1 coordinate 1,186, forward strand.
TGCAGTTTGATCTGTGGGGCGTGCAGCCGCGCGACATGGAGCGCTGGAATGCGCTGAAGGCGCGCATCGCGCAGCACGGCCTGCGCAACTCACTGCTGATCGCCATTGCTCCCACGGCGACGATTGCCTCCATCACGGGATGCTATGAGTGCATTGAGCCGCAGATTTCCAATCTGTTCAAGCGTGAGACGCTCTCTGGCGAGTTCATGCAGATCAACCGCTACTTGGTTGCCGAGCTGAAGGAGCGCGGGCTGTGGAATGAGGAGATGCGCACGCGCATCAAGTTGGCCGAAGGTTCTGTGCAGGCTATCCCAGAGATTCCCGACGACATCAAGCAAATCTATCGCACGGTGTGGGAGCTGCCCATGCGCTCGCTGATCGACATGGCTGCCGAGCGCAGCGCGTGGATCGATCAGAGCCAGTCGCTGAACCTTTTTAGCGAGTCGCCCAACATTGGTCGGCTCAGCTCCATGTACATGCATGCGTGGAAGAGCGGATTGAAGACGACGTATTATTTGCGCTCGCGCCCGGCAACGCGCATCGCTAAAACCACCGTGGCACACTCGGCTGCTGCGAAGGAAAATACTGGCGTCGTGCCGGAGGTGCAAGCTGTGGCCGCCGTGGCTTGCTCGCTGGAAAACCCGGAAAGCTGCGAAGCCTGCCAGTAAAAATTTGATTTTTAGGAGTATGCCATGACCACTGCCGCACCCCGCTTCATTCTGGATCCAGGCCTATGCCTGACGCTGCGTCCCATGTTGTATCCGCAGTTCTATGAGATGTTCAAGGACGGCATTCGCAACACGTGGACGGTGGAGGAAGTGGATTTTTCCACGGATCTGGCTGACCTGCGTTCGCGTCTGAGCACGGCTGAGATTCACTTGATCCAGCGCTTGGTGGCGTTTTTTGCAACGGGTGACTCGATCGTCTCCAACAACCTGGTGCTGAATTTGTACAAGCACATCAACTCGCCCGAGGCGCGGTTGTATCTGTCGCGGCAGTTGTTTGAGGAAGCCGTACACGTGCAGTTTTATCTGACGCTGCTCGACAACTACATTCCAGAGCCGGAGGATCGCGCCGCCGCATTTGCCGCGGTCGAGAACATTCCCTCCATCGCCAAGAAGGCGCAGTTCTGCATGAAGTGGATGGATTCCGTTCAGAAGTTGGATGAGTTGCGCACGGAGCAGGAGCAGCGCCAGTTTTTGCTGAATCTGATTTGCTTTGCCGGAACGATTGAGGGTCTATTCTTTTTTGCTGCCTTCGCCTACGTGTACTTTTTGCGTTCGCGTGGATTGCTGCATGGTCTGGCTTCGGGAACCAATTGGGTCTTCCGCGACGAAAGCTGCCACTTGGAGTTTGCGTTTGAAGTGGTTAACGTGGTGCGCAGTCAAAATCCCGGCTTGTTTGATGCGCAAATGGAGCGCGATGTGATTCAGATGATGCGCGAAGCTGTGGATTGCGAAACGCAGTTTGCAGAAGATTTGCTCAGCGGCGGCGTGGCGGGTCTGTCTGTGCGGGAGATGCGGCAATATCTGGAGTATGTTGCGGATTCGCGCCTGACGCGGCTGGGCATCGCGCCGGTCTTCGGCTCAAAAAATCCATTCGGCTTTATGGAATTGCAGGATGTGCAGGAGCTGACGAACTTTTTTGAGCGCCGCGTCTCTGCCTATCAGGTGGCGGTTCCGGGCGAGGTTGCCTTCCACGAGGAGTTTTAAGCGATGTTGAAAGTGCAACGGCTGCACCCGGAGGCGAAGGCGCCGACGGTGGCCCATCCCGGTGCGGACTTGGGTTTTGATCTTTACGCGATTGAAGATGTGGTGCTACCGCCGGGCGTGCCGGTGCGCGTGCGGACGGGCATCGCCGTCGAAGGCCCGCCGGGCTGCGGATTCGTGCTGGGCGATCGTTCGTCGATGGCCATGCGCGGCATCACCTATGCCGGAGGCAGAATCGACGCGGGCTATCGCGGCGAGCTGCTGATTTGCCTGCTCAACGTGAATCAGCCGCAGTCGAGCCTGCGCGTGGTGCGCGACGCGGCGGGCGCGGTGATCGACGTGGTGTTGGAGCAGAC
>JAJZMO010000137.1 GCA_021798235.1 Acidobacteriota bacterium
CGGCGTGGGCCTTTGGCGCGGGCTTTGCCGTGTTGCTGGCTGGCTCTGTGCTGATGCAGTTTGGCGTGCAGGGAGCCTTCGGCGTGATCCCGGCGCATTTGAATGAACTCTCGCCGCCTGCAATTCGTAGCCTGTTTCCAGGATTCGTTTATCAACTGGGCGTCCTGATCAGCTCGCCCGCCGTCACGATCGAATACATGTTGCGCGACCGCTGGGGGTATCAGTGGGCGCTGGTGTTGTTTGAGGCGTGCGTGCTGGTGGCATTACTTTTTCTTTTTGGATTTGGCCCGGAACGGCGCGGAAGAAATTTTTACGCACCAGAGCCGAATGCAAATGATTCTGCCTGCTTGCAGAAGTAACGGCTCTACCCGGCGTGTGAAAAAAAGTTGCGCGCGGTTGGAATTTTTTTCGCGGTGCGCAGACGCTTCTCTCAGAAAAAAGTTTCCCATGCAACGCAACTCCCGCTGTGGGACTGGGTTTGCTCCAGTGTCCTTCAGTTGCATTCGCCCCCTGTGCGCGGCGCTGAAGTCAATCCGAAAACTTTTTTAAGAAGAAGAGGAATACGCCATGCAAATGCAACGTCTGTATTCAGGATTACTCGCCGGTGCGCTGATTGCCGCTTTGGCAGGCTGCTCCGGCAGCGGCACATCGTCGATGTCCACCACTCCCAGTGCGCAGACCGGCTCCGTATTCACGACGGGTACGGACGCGCCACTGCCCAGCATCGTCTCGTTCCAGGTGCAGGTATCGGATGTAACTCTGTCGGACGGCAGCGGCACCTCGGTCTCCGTCCTGAGCGGTCCGCAGACGATTGACTTCGCCCGCTTCAATGGTCTGCAAACGCTGCTGGACTTTAATCCAGTGCCCGCAGGCACCTATACGACAGCCACCGTAACGCTGGCGAATCCAGTGCTGGCGTATCTGAACACCTCACAGACAGGCGCGCCGCCGACCATCGCGACGGTTCCCAATCCATCGCTGGTGAACTCGACCGTCACGGTCTTCTTCCCCACACCTTTCACCGTGACCGCAGGGCAGAGCGTTGGACTGCAGATGGACTTTAATCTGCGCAACTCGATTCAGGTAGACAGCAACGGGCAGGTGACAGGGCTGGTGAACCCGAATATCAACTTCACCGCGTTGACGCCGGGATCGTCGGATGCGGAGATTGATGAGTTCAATGCTTCCGTGATCAGTGTGAATGCTTCTGCGGGTTCCTTTGTCGTGCAGAATTCGCATGGCAAGCAGTTCACGGTGCAGACCAGCAGCAGCACGGAGTGGGAGAACAACGACACCATCAACAGCCTGGTTCCCAACCAGACCATCATCACGCTCTCTGGACAGATGGATCCGAGCAGCCAGACGATTGATGCTTCCGATGTCGCCATCCTGTCGCAGAATGGATTTTACGCAGGCGGACTGGTCACCTATGTGAATCCGACGAGCGGCGCAGCGTCCAACTTCAACATGTACGTGCGCGGCACGTTGCCGACGGGAACTGGCATCACGCTGGGTCAGCTGGCCAACGTGAATCTGACGGGCAGTGAGAAGTTCTACATCTTCCGCCGCCACACACCGTTTTCACAGTTCCTGTTCAACTCCAGCTCGATGGTCGTCGGCCAGCACGTTACGGTGGGCGGGCCAGCCAGCGGAGCTGCAAATGCGCAGAGCCTCTCTGTGGAGCGCGTCGTGCTGCATCCGAGCGGCATCTCGGGAACGGTGGTTGCCGGCAGCGTCGATCCATCGACCAGCAGCTTCCAGTTGAATGCCGATGGTCTTAAGGGCATCCTGTTCAATGGGCCGGTCACGGTCTACCTGACGGGCGACACAGGATTCCGCTTCGGCTTCCACGGCATCGGCGACTTGCAGAATGCCGGGACCGCTCAGGTGCGCGTGGTGGGATTTGTCCTGAAGGATCCAACCTCTGGCAATACGATCATCCTGGGCAAGTTTGTGGATGACAAGCAGGCTGTGGATCAGCAGGACAGCAAGGATGGCTCGAACGGAAACTAGTCGCGACGAAGAATCACCCTCGGCGGCCATGCAGCGTGCTTGCATGGCCGCATTTTTTTGCATCGCAGCGGGCGGCTGCTTCATCTGGAGTGTGGAGGCAAGGACGGAATCGGTCGCATATAATCGAGTGTGCAGGCAAGAAATGGCGAAACTAGCGCCGTTTTGTGCGCACAATCACAGCAAGAGCGGCTTCTCTGGATGGCGGTGGCGCAAGGCCAGCCAGCAGCTCAGGATTGAGGGTGTATGACGACGAACGCGACGCTTCCCACGCAGGCCGGTTTTTCCCAAGAGCTTCTGGAATGGATTGAAGCCTTTGACGATGTGGTGGTGCGTGAAGGCTCCGGGCAGAGCGCGGAGCTGCTGGCTGCGCTGAAGCAGCGCGCGCATGAGGCCGGCGTTTCCGTGCCCGGCGAACTGACCACACATTACACCAACACCATTCCCAAACATGCTGAGGTTCCGTATCCAGGCGATCTGGCGGCGGAGCGGCGTATTGAGAATCTGATCCGCTGGAATGCGCTGGCCATGGTGCATAGCCAGAACAAAAAAGACAGCGGCATCGGCGGCCACATCGCCACCTATTCTTCCCTGGCCACGCTGCTGGAGGTGGGCTTCAACCACTTCTTCCACGCCACGTATGGCGACCAGCCGGGTGACTTCATTTACTTCCAAGGCCACGCCTCGCCGGGCATCTACTCCCGCGCATTTTTAGAGGGCCGCTTTGACGAAAAACGCCTGCTGAACTTCCGCCACGAACTGCGCGATACACCGGGGCTTTCGTCCTATCCCCACCCTTGGCTGATGCCGGACTTCTGGCGCTTCCCAACCGTCTCGATGGGCATTGGCCCGCTGAATGCGATTTATCAAGCGCGCTTTATGCGCTACCTGGAAAATCGCAGCCTGATTCCACAGACGCCGCGCAAGGTTTGGGCCTTTGTGGGCGATGGTGAAACGGACGAAGTGGATACGCTGGGCGCGCTGACGGTGGCTGCTCGGGAAAAGCTGGACAACCTGATCTTTGTCGTCAACTGCAACCTGCAACGGCTGGATGGCCCGGTGCGCGGCAACAAGCGCATCATTGATGAACTGGAAGGCGTCTTCCGCGGCGCTGGCTGGAATGTCATCAAGGTAATCTGGGGTTCTGACTGGGATGCACTGTTTGAGCGCGACCACACCGGCCTGTTGCTGAAGCGCATGGAAGAGGTGGTCGATGGCGAGTACCAGGC
>JAJZMO010000097.1 GCA_021798235.1 Acidobacteriota bacterium
CTATAATAAGTTCGACGCGTAGCTCTGGCCCTGTTGCGCCTGACGACCCCTTACCCGAAGAAATAATTGAGGCTAAATGAAACCCCACCTTACCAATCGAGTGCGTCATCCAGTGCTGAGGCGATGCCTTTTGGCACTTAACCGTGCTGTTTGACTCCTCCATGTATTTGCGGAAAGCAGTCCAGAATCGCAGTTGCAACTGTTTATGTTCAGATTCCGCCACAGTCTGGTCTGCTGCTGTTCGCACATCGGCACTCCATTCATTTGGCTGAGAGCGAATATTAAATTTGGGGGCGACTTCCGAGTTACCAATCCGCCAAAGTTCAATCTCCAGTCCAAAGAATCGTATCCCTTCTGCCGTTTTGGTATTGAGCCAATCGAGTGCGGCACGGTGCTCATCGGTAAAAAGGTGCGCGATCCAAACAATCGTAACTGCGTCGAGACCCGCCGCATACGTCAGTAGTTGTCCAAGGTGGATATGATCTGTCTTGCCTAATTGGTTTTCAATTAAAACCCATTCGTCGGTTGCAATGTTCTTACAAAGAATGTCGGCGCGGAAGGGGCCCACCTCCTTCTCTTGTGCTTCCAACTCCAACTCCATTCCAATTGTTTCGCCAAGAAGTTGAAGATTTTCTCCCCGGGCCAGCCACGGTGTAAAGCTCACAGGTTCGTTTGCGAATACTTCGCGCACATCCACCCGCTGCAGTCTTCCCAATGAGATCAAACCCATTCATCCTCCGTAGGAGTAACTAATCAACTAAAACACCTATGCAACCGTATTGTGCGAAGAACACGTGACGCAGTCTACCTCAGTCACGCCAAGATATGCCACCTTTGCCATGCGTCGCCCAAGGTTGCTGCGGGTTCTTGGTGTGCCGGGTGTGGAAGACATTTCCGAAAACGTCCTCGTAGATCAACCAAAGTTCCCAGACATCGCCCGGAGCCGACTGATACCATCCGTCATTGAAGTTATCGTTCAAGAATACTGGCACCTGGATCGGCGACGGTAAAGATTGGTTGGCTCCGAGCATTTGAATCTCGACTTGAGGAAGAGGGTCTGGTTTGCTTGTCGAAAAACGCATCACGAGCCGAAGATTCATTGCCGGTCCATTGCCTATATTTTTTACGCCGCATGTAATGAAGAAAAACTTTGTAGCTTCGCCTGGCTCTATGCGGTGTTGCACGATATCGTAGCGGACAGATGGGCCAGCAAGCCCTTTGTCCGGCACAAGCTCGCAAATGGGCCGAATGGCGTCCTGATGATCTTGCTTGTTCTGGCGAATCACCACCCATGTCGTGATAGCCATAGCTACCGTGCCGACGGCGGTCCCGGCATCCCAGATCGTAGCCCACGTCATAACGCACCCTCCACAAAACGCTCGACATTTTTTATGCGCAACTCGCCGGAGATGAGCTTCGGGAGAAGTGTATCGCGCAGGGCTGCCAGGGTGTTCGATTCTCGCTCACCTTGAGCCAATCTTGAGATCAACGGCTCCGTCAGCTTGGCGAAATTGGCTATAACTGCGTCTGGCGGCATTACAATTTGCTTGGCGATAACGACCTCTGGACGAACAGCTGGATAGGCACCGCCATCTGCCAAATGTGCGAGCGACTCAATATTGTCCTGTGCCGTTGCTGTGAGATAGATAAACTCGCGACATTCAGATTTGCGCGGACGCAAAACAGCAAACCCGGTGCTACCGGTGAGTCCATCTTCAGCGATAAGTGCGTTCGATCCATTCCCAGGACGCACCGTGCCCACAATAGTGTCCCCGCATCTGAGAACTCTTTGCGCTCGGCTGGGGGCATCCTCTTTCGAGTAAACGGTTATGGCCTCAATTCTGCCCCACTTTGTATTTGCCAAGTCGATGTAACGGATGATCTCTGGTTTTGTAGTTCGAGACCAACTTTCCGGATTGAGGAACGCGACATCAGAAAGTGATCCGACGCGCCAGCCTTTGGGAATGTCGCCGAGGGCGGAGTTCTCGAAGGAGTCGGGGAAGAGGGCGGCGATTTCGGGGGCGAGCGTGGGCAGGGCGGCGCGGCAGACCTCGGCGTCGGTCCAGCGGGGATGCTCGCGGCGCATGGCGGCCTTGGCCCGCACCGGATCAAAGTCCACAAACCACGACTGGAAGAGCGCCCGCGCCATCGCCTCCAGCGTCTCGTTCCTCTTCCGGTTCAGCTCAATTTTGTCATCCAGCGTCCCCAGTATGTGCGCAATGGCCCGCTGCTCTTCCAACGGGGGCAATATCAATTCTGCTCCAAGTATCTGGCCGGGAGATAGATTTGCTTGTCCCCCTGAACTTGTCGCAATCGCAATAAATAGATGTTGATTGGCCTCCGAGGCGAGAAAGTATGTACATGCTCTTTGCTCAACCTCTGACGCTCGCTTCGGCCTGAGGATACCAACACGTTGATTTAAGAGAAAAGTATTTGTGCCCCGATATTGTGCGACTTTACCTACCCATGTGCCTTTGGAACCATCGAAACGATTCCCCGACATTGTTATAAGAATGTCCCCATCTCGAACGATCTTGTCTTTGCGCAGGTCTAAAAATTTTGCGTCGACAAAGTCCAAGTCATCCAGCACTACACCATCTGCCTTCACGTTCTTGATCTTGATGACGGGAACCCCTTCGTCTCGAAAATCAGAACTCTTGAAGGCATAACCACATACAAGGTCAAAAACTTCGCCGATTTTAAGCGCTTTCCACTCACTCGCCATCGCCAAGCTCCTTCCCATCCGCAGGATTCTTTCCCTTGCGGACGCGCTTTGGCCTGGGCACTTCCAGTTGCTTGATCTGTTCCACAGTGCGGTCGAAGTCGCTGACGGGCTGGCTGGCCTCGGGCTGGCGGCGTTGCTCCTCATATTGGGCGAACCGCGCGCGGGCGTGCGAGATTTGAACTGAGAAGGAATGCTTACACGTTACTCCGACGGCAGCGTGCCTGGGTGATTGGAAACTGTAAGGACTGCATAGAAGTTCAACCGTCAGGGATTCAACCGTCCGGGAATCCTTGACAGTCGCCCCGCGAGACGGGCAGGCGGCCGTGTCCTTTTGACCGCAAGCTGCCTCACTCGCCAACTTGCTGCGATGGCGCTCACGCCGCATAGCGGAGAACTTCCACCTCGGCGTTGCGGCTGACGGCATCCTCCGCCTGGCGGTAGATTTTTTCCGAGACCGCCTGGGACAGGTAGTATTCGCCGCAGTTCTGACAGACCTCCGCCGGAA
>JAJZMO010000282.1 GCA_021798235.1 Acidobacteriota bacterium
TCCATCGTGCCGCTGACGTAGGCCTCCAGCAGCGAGACCGAGTTGCCGGGACGCTTGGCCTGATAGGCGCTCATCTGCGCGCCAATTTTTTCCCAACGCAGCAGCACGCTGCGCTCGGACGGAGCCAGCTCCGCGTGTTGCGTGCTCAAAAAATGTACCAGCGGAGCCGCGGCCTGGTTGTAGGCCAGCATCTGCTGGCGCTGCGCACCCAGGTAGCTCTTCACATCCTCGGCGGTGGGCGCATTCAAAATCTCTTGCGTTGGTGAGGCGTCTCCCAACCAGTTTTTATAGGCCGAATGCGGAATTTCATAAGGCTGACCGGCGTCGAAGGCCCGATTGAGCGCGAGCAAGAGCGTGGCGGCCTGCGCCGTCGAGATGCGATGCAACCGCTCATACGGGCCAGCCATGCTCATGCCAGAAAACGTGCTGAGCAGATCGGAGAGCGTAGGTGCGGCGCTGGCAAACTCCTCCACTGCGGGAGAAATATCCTGGCGCAAGGAGGCACCGGCGCTGCTGGCGGAGGAACTGCGCACGGTCTCGGCCTGCACGGTTTCGTCTTCCATCGCCGCCGCCAAGCGCTGGCTGGCGATGCGTTCAAAGGTTGCACGCATCTTGACGGGCGCGTTCTGCAGGTCTTCCTGCACATAATGGGTGTAGGCATCCGGCAGGGCGATGGCGTCTTGCAGCACGGGCGTATTCCAGTCAATCTGCATCGCCGCAGCGGGAGGGCCTGCGATCTTCTGCGCGCTGGCCTTGGCCACAAACGGCAGGTTCATCAGGTTGTCCAGCGAGATGTGGAAGTTCTCTGCGTTGCTGGTGAACTCCAAACGATTGCCGTTGGCATCGACTAGCGGCCCGGTGAGCGTGCTGCGCTGGTCGGCCAAGCTGTCTTGCAGTTTGTTGAAGCTGGTCTGCGCGCTGTAGGGCACCCATTGCTGCAAGTACGGCAGCAGATAATGCGAGTTGCGCAGTGGCGCGATCGTGACGGAATAGACGGAACCCGTGGGCGCATAACTTTCCCCGGCCACCCACTGCAAATTGGGCGCGTGCATGGCCGCATCCGCCAAATGGAAGGCCTGTTGCAGCGCCAACAACTGCTCATAGCTGACCTGCATCTGCGTGTTCACCTGATTCAGATTCACGCTGAGCCGTTGCAGCGATTGCAATGTGGGGTTGTGCTCAATCCACGCGGCGAAGAACTGGGCCGTCAACTGCTCCATCTTCTGCGATGCGTGCTGCATGTCCGGCTGGCGGTAAACAAACGGCGCCCAGGTGGCCTGCTGCAAGGCTTCTTCAAAGTAAGGATTCCGCGGCGCGTCCATATCCACGTTGAAGTTTTTGCCGGAGATGTAATTTTCCAGTTGCAAAATCGACGACAGCCCAGCTCCGCCGCCACGCTTGCGAATCGTCTCATACAGCGCGATGTTCTGCTCCAGCGTCTGCATTTGGTCGACGTAGGCGCGCAATTGCTGATACTCCGGTTCGGATTCGATGGAGAGGCTGATGGGCGCATCGGGATTGCTGAGCGCAGGCGCTTGCGGCAGCGGGCGCAGGTTGGGATTGGTGACCTCGGCGGCGCGATGCTCCAGCCCGTTGTTGAAGCTCTCCAGCACCAGCACGCGGAAGGCAGGCACCATGGCCTCGCGGATGGAAGCATCCATGGGGCTGACCCAGGAGGCGGGCAGAAACAGCGAGCGGAAGCTCTCTGTGCGGAAGCGCGCCATGGCGTAGAGTAGGTCGCCCGCATCCTCTGGATTGCTGGCGGACTGAATCTGGCCAGAGGCGTCCACTGAGCTGGTATTCAAGTCGTGCACGATGCGCGCCAGCAACGGCTCGACATTCTTTTTGGCCTGACGCAGACGCAGATAGTTCAACGTGGTGCCCAGCGCCAGCAACAAGACCATGGCGGCTGTGGCCACCTGCAATGCAATCGTGGTGCGATTGCGCACGAAAAAGTGGCTGGAGATGGGATGCGCAATGCCGCGCTCAGGAAAAATCTTTTTGACGAAGAGATCGTATACGAAGGCGATGCGCTCGCGCGAGCCGCTCCACGCCTCCAACATCGGCGGCAGAATCGAGGTCGCTGGCGCATTCCACGCATGGGCCATGGCTGGCGGCGGCAAGACCTCAGCCTGGGGCTGGGCTGCGCCGGCACCCGCAGCCGGAGCCGTTCCCGGTCCCGTCTCCTGCGTTGCCTTTTGTGTCGCCGCATTGGCTTCTAATGGCTGGGCTGCGTCGGCAGCCAGATAGTCTCCCGTGAAGTAGAGGCCGCGAAAGTAGAAGGATTCCCGATAGGCTGTCGAGCGCAGCGCGCGTCCCAGATACATCCGCAGCGGCGCGTGCAGTGCCTGCAACTCTCCCGGAAAAAGAAACATGGATTGGCGGTCCGCGGTGTAATCGCGTTCGGCAAACAATTCGCTTTGCGTCTGCTCAATGGAGTCGCGCACCTCCAGAAACGCCTCATCCACCCAGCCTGCATCAAAGGCCGCATCCAAGTTATAGGGGCTGGACCAGCCGAAGATGTCGCGCAGACGCTCTTCGGGCAGCTCGCTGCAAAAGCCGTGGAAGCCCGGGATCTGGTCGCACTTGGTGACGACAAAGTAGACCGGCAGGCGGAAGCCGAGAATCTGCTGGGCCTGGATCAGACGGTCATGCAACAGGGATGCGCTGCGCAGTAACGCGACTTGATCCAGCGCCTCCGGCCCGATCAAATCGGCGCAAGAGAGCGTAACGATCAGCCCGTCAAGCGGACGCTGCGGGCGATGACGGTTCAACAGACGCAGCAGCCGCTTCCAGTTGCCAGCCTCGCTGCCTTCCCCGCTCATGGCCCAGGCTCCGGCGGTGTCCAGCACGATGCCGTCGCCGTAAAACTTCCAGCCAATGCTGTGTTCGCCGGCAAAGCCACGGCCATCCTCTTCCAGCAATTGGCGCAGGTGCGACTCTGTGAGCAGCGTGGTCTTGCCCGACTCCGCAGGCCCCAGCATCAAATACCACGGCACGCGGTAGCGGTAATCCCGGCCCGAAACCCGGAAGCGCAATTGGGCCATCGCCTGTAAAAATGAGGGTGCCAGGACTGCCTGCTCCGGCTGCTGATCGGGGGGCGCAGCGGCGGCTTTATCCGCCTTCTTTTTCGCGGCGGCCTCGCGCTGTTGCGCGGTCACAATCCACAACACGGCCAGCAGCAACAGAATGGCCAGCAGCACCATGGCCCCGGCCAGCGCATAG
>JAJZMO010000351.1 GCA_021798235.1 Acidobacteriota bacterium
GAGTGGCGCAGAATTGCTTCGCGGATTTGTGGAATGTCGCCGCCGGTGGACAGATCCATCACCGTGTCTGCGCCGTAGTGTACGGCGGTGTGCAGCTTGCGCAGCTCCTCATCGATGTTGGAGGCGACGGCGGAGTTGCCAATGTTGGCATTGATCTTGCAGAGTGAAGCGACGCCAATGGCCATCGGCTCCAGCTCCGGATGATTGACGTTGGCCGGAATAATCATGCGGCCAGCGGCGACCTCATCGCGAATCAGCGAGGCTTCCAGCTTTTCGCGGCGGGCGATGTAGGCCATCTCTTCGGTGATCTTGCCCTGCCGCGCAAAGTGCATCTGCGATAGATTGGTATCGCCGGTGCGAGCCGCCTCTTCGCGGCGCTTCACGATCCACTCCGCGCGGGGCTTGGGAACGGCGCTGCCGTTGGTGTTGGAGGAACTGGAAGCGTGGGTGCCGTTGCTGGACGTGCTCATGATTCAAACCTCTGCGGATCGAAATCCTGTGGTGTTTTGGAAGAACCGTGCAGATGGGCTGCAAGGCTGATTATACGCCGCCGCCATGTGGCGCTTTGCATGGAGCGAGACAGACGCACACGGCAGTATACTGGAGCAGAAGGAAATCGCCGCGATGCAGAAGCAACAAAATCCAGCCGTTCGCATTTTTCTCGCCGTCGTCATCATTCTGGGAACCATCGCCTACTTGGCCATTAGCGGCGTGCGCGCCAACAAGAGCTATTACGTCACCATCTCTGAACTGCAAGGGATGGGCAACAAGGCTTACACGCGGCACCTGCGCGTGGCGGGCAATGTGCAGCCCGGCTCCATCCAGAAAGATGGCGGAAGAATGCGTTTTGTTCTGGTCGAGCAAGGCCGGACGCTGGCCGTAAATTACACCGGCATGGAGCCGCCGCCGGACACCTTTAAGGACAATGCGCAGGCGCTGGCCATCGGCACCTTTGGACGCGATGGCGTCTTCCACGCCACGCAGATTCAAGCCAAGTGCGCATCGAAGTACGCGCCGGCCCAGCCCAAGACCGCAGCTATGGCCGCACCACAGCCGACTTCGACTGCCATGCCCGCCGCCAGTGCCAACTAAAAATACGGTCGAACTCGAATCCGTCTCCAAGCTCTACGGCAGCTTTGCGGCTTTGCGCAAAGTGACGGCCCAGTTCCCTGTCGGCCAATGCTGCGTAATTCTTGGCGAAAACGGCGCGGGCAAATCCACATTGCTGCGCGTGATCGCCGGCCTGCTGCATCCCACGCTGGGTTCTGTGCGCGTACTGGATGCTCCTGCGTCACAAAATGTTCGCGAGCGAATTGGCTATCTCAGCCACGCTTCCATGCTGTATGACGAGTTGAGCGCACTGGAAAATCTGCGCTATTTTTCCGCACTGAATGCAGGCACAGAAATGATGCCCGCTGCAGAAGCGTTGCGGCTGGTCGGCTTGAAGGCGGAGTTGGAGCGTCCGGTGGGGCAATACTCCCAAGGGATGCGCCAACGCGCCGCGCTGGCGCGCGTGTTGCTGGCGCAGCCGGATCTGCTGTTGCTGGATGAGCCATTTTCCAACGTGGATGCGGCCAGCGTGGAGCAGATGCAGCGCGTACTGCTGACGCTGCGCAGCCGGGGATGCACGATTCTGTTGACAACGCATCAGCCGGAGCTGACGCGCCCGCTGGCGGATCGCTATTGCCACATGCGGCAAGGAGCCATCACTGGCTGGAGCGAAGGGAGCGCAGCATGAGCTACGCGCGCATCGTCTGGGCGCACCTGTGCAAGGATTTGCGGCTGGAATGGCGTTCGAAAGACGCCATCAACGGCATGCTATTTTTTTCGCTGCTGGTGGTGGTGCTCTTCAGCTTTGCCTTTGATCCCACGACGGCAGTCTCGCGGCAGATTGCAGGCGGCATTCTATGGGTCGCGCTCCTGTTTGCCACGGTAACGGCGCTCAACCAGACCTGGACGCGCGAGCTGCGCAACTCGGTACTGGACGCGCAGCGCATGGCTCCGGCTGCGCCGAGCGCATTGTTTCTAGCCAAGGTGCTGGCCAACTTTTTCTTTGTCACCGCAGTCCAAGTGATTCTGGCACCGGTGTTCATCATTTTTTACAATTTGCACGCGCTGGGCCAGGGTTGGCTGCTGTGGATTGTGCTGCCGCTGGGCACGCTGGCACTGGTGATCAATGGCACATTTTTCGGCGCGCTCTCCCTGCGCACGCGCAATCGGGAGTTACTGCTGCCGCTGATTCTCTTCCCCATTTCGATTCCCGCCGTGCTGGCAATGGTGGAGGCAACGACGGCCATCTTAACCGGGGAGTACGATCCCGGCCTCTGGATTCGCCTGCTCGCTGGCTACGATGTGATTTTTACAACCATCAGCCTGCTGCTGTTTGCCACCGTTTTGCACGCGGAGTGATGCCGGTCACGCAAAGCCCTCTGTGCTTGGCGTAGACTATCGTTGGCTTGCTGCAAAGAAGATTACCTATGAAACGATTGCTTTGGATTGCCGTTCCCGTTACGCTGGCGCTGCTGGTGCAGGGCTTCCGCGAGGCGATTTTTGTTGCCCCCACGGAAGCCACCATGGGTAACATTCAGCGCATCTTTTACTACCACGTCACTTCGGCGTGGATGGCGTTTTTGATGTTCTTCCTCAGCTTCTGCGCCTCGGTTGCGTATTTAATGTTTCGGCGCAGCCAGCCCTTCCGGGCCGAGGCCGCAGATGCCTTCGCGCTGGCCACGGCGGAGCTAGGCGTGGTATTTTGCAGCGTCGTACTGATCAGTGGGCCACTGTGGGCGCGCCCGGTCTGGGGCATCTGGTGGACATGGGACGAACGGCTGACCAGCACTCTAATGTTGTGGCTGATCTACGTCAGCTATCTGCTGTTACGCAGATTTTCCGCGGGCGCACAGAGCTACACGCTGGCCGCGGTGCTCTCCGTGTTTGGATTTCTCGACGTGCCCATCGTCTACATGTCCACGCGCTGGTGGCGCACGCAGCATCCTGCGCCGGTCATCGGCGGAGGCCCCAACTCCGGCCTGGACCCGAGTATGTGGCCAGCCGTGTGGTGGAACCTGGCCGCATGGTTTGCGTGGGGCATGGTACTGCTGACGTTACGCTATCAACTGGAGCGCAAGCGCCAGCGCGAGGCGCAGGAAGCGGCCTTGCACGCATTGGAGTCTGACTTGGCCTTGGGTTCGCAGGAGCGATAGATGGAACACAGAAACCTGA
>JAJZMO010000050.1 GCA_021798235.1 Acidobacteriota bacterium
GAGGTGGCCGTGCCGCTGCTCAACACGGCGATGCAGCTCGTGCCCAATGGATTATTCGTCAACACCACGGCAAAGCCTCCCGAATCGCACGCCGAATTATTCGTGGGATTCGTACAGCCGGTCGGGCCATAGGACGCAAAGCCGCTGGTTTGTGCGGTGCTGGGACTCAGGCAGAAATTCGCCGGGCCATAATTGTTGCTCTGGTTAAACATGCAGCCGGTTTTGGCGCTGAAGTAGTAGGAAATACCATTGGCGTCCAACACGGAGGTGCCATTGGCGCTGCCCGACCAACTAAGCTCGCTGCTTGCAGATGGCTGGGTTGGGCCGCTTCCGCTGGTGCTAGTGCCTCCACAACCAGCAAGCAGAAGACCCATCGACAAAGTTAGAGTTACGGCAGCAAAGAAGCCAGTACGTGTGCGCATGGTACTCCTCCAAAAGCATCAAGGGATCGAACGACTCGAATGCATAACATCGGCGTTGAACCGTATTTTTTTCGAGGCGTGGCGCTAGGCTAAAGAAAAAAATCCCCTTGCGCATCTCCCAAATGGGAGATAGAGTCGTACAAATCACCCCTGTTGTGCAGTGAAATCTAGCGCGGATGTACGAGGCGAACATGGCCAAATCAGGCGCAGTGAATGAAAAACGGCTGCTGCATCTTGTAGGTCAAATCTATGAGGCGGCGATGGATCCCGTCGTCATGCAGCAGTTGCCCCTGGCCGTGGCCCAGCACTTTGGCAGTGAAAGTTGCATCTTCCATTTTTGTTTGAAGCCCAGCCATGCCGGCGCAGCTATGCCGGAAAACTCCCGCTTACCCATTGGAACGGACAATTTCGATCTGCAGGCCTGCACCGCGTATGCCGAGTATTACCACGAGCGCAACGAGTGGTACGCACGTGGCTGGAAGAAAGGCTTTCCCGTGGTCGTGCTCGGCGACGAGTTGATGAGCACGGCGGCGATGCTGCGCACGGAATGGTCCGACTACTGCAAGCTGACCGGAATGTTCGAGTTGATCGGCGCGCAATGCCTGATTACCCAAGATTTGATTGGGGCCATCGGCATCCATCGTCCGCGGGGCGCAGCCGCGTTCGACGAGACCGACCGGCGCACCATGAACTTCGTCCTGCCCCATCTGCATCGCGCCTTCCAGATTTACGAGCGTCTGGAGATGGCCGCCGCACGCAGTGCGCTGGCTACGGATGTTCTCGATTCCCTTTCTGTGGGGATGATTCTGGTGGGCGCGGATTCTCGACTGCTCTTTGCCAGTCATCTGGCCGACCGTGTACTGCGCACCGGGCAGTATTTCTCCACGGAAAAAGGCCGCCTGCGGACTGCACGCACTCGAAACGGAATCCAACTGCATCGTCTAATTACGGAGGCCATCCGAACCAGCGCCGGGCTGATGGGCGGCTCGGGCGGCACGGTGCAACTGGAGAGCGGCAACCAGCCCACTTTGTCCGTTCTGGTTTCCCCTTTGCGCATGGCATCGCTGGGCTTTGGCCTGATGCAACCGGCGGCCATCCTGCTCTTCGCGGATCCGCTTGCAAAGACCTTGCTCCCAGAAGCCAAACTGCGTCAGCTTTTTCACTTGACGCCAGCCGAACTCCAACTGCTGACGGCCTTGCTGAATGGACAGAAACTGGCGGAGTACGCGAAAGCAGCCAACATCACGTATGGCACGGCGAGGATTCACCTGAAGCATCTACTACAGAAGACGGATTGCCATAGCCAAGTGGACTTGGTGCGCACGATTCTGAAAAATCCCCTCACGCGCATGGAAAGCCAATTTCACGAGACCGGAAGCGACTGAAGAATGGATCCGTTTCCAGCATTTTCAGGATGAGTGCTGGATTCGGGAAATGAGTCGCATTCTCCCACTCTAGACGCAAAGAGCGCGGCGTTAAAGACACATGCTGCTGTGGGGTCTGCATCCTATCGAACGGATGGATCCATGCGGCTGGATCAATTTTGCGTTGCGTCAAACGGCGTGGTCTGCCCGGCAAAGTTTTCCGTGCCCTCCAGCATCCACTTGCCTGCGGAGTTTTGCGTCATGCTGGTGACGTTCACCACGGGAATGCAGGAAGCATCGGTCTGCGAACCCACAGCAGCTCCAATTATGGAGGATTGATTCACCGGAGTGTTCATCGAACCAGTAATGTGGCTGCTTTCTGAATCCACCGCGCCACCGGAATCAATCGTAAAGTTCACGTAAGGCGCGCCCGTGTCTCTGGAAGTGATTGGGCTCTGCGCCACACACTTTCCATTGGAGAGCGTCCAGCCGCTGGCGAAGGCCGCACTGCTGGTATCCGTGCTGGTGTACGAGCCTGCATACGGGCTGTTGCCGCCGCAGATGGGGATATTTCCATTCCAATAGGTTTTGTACGCGGTGACCGTCTTTGCAATACTTGCGGATCCGTAGGACGCAGGATTGACGGATAAAGGGAGAAAATACTCCGTCTCCCATCCACTGAGTGGAGGTGGGCTTGTGCTCGCATTCACGTACGTGGCCAAAACGGCAATACAGTCAGCGCCTGCAGGGTTATTCGTCAGTATCACTTCAAATGGAGTCACAAACCCAGGACAGATAACGATTGAACCACAAGAATCTTCAGCGCCTGGGAGTGGGTATGTGGCTGGTTCTGGAGGAGACCAATTTAACCAGAAGTTCGACAGGAGCGTATTAGTGCCTGCTTGGTGCATTTGACTGTGAGTGTCGAAATAATATGCATTCCCGCTGGCATCCAGTATGTCGGCTCCGTTGGCGTTGTTGGGGAGTTGTTCTGCGGTTGCGGGTTGTTGCGAGCCAACCGTCTGCTGCGTGCCCATGGCTCCTCCACCGCAGCCCAACAGCAGCGAGGAGCCAGCCAGCACCAGCAGTACTCGCGCGATTATGTATGAACGCATGCGCATCCCAAGCCGAAAGGCTCCATCCTGATCCAACAGCAGTATGGGCTGGCTGTCAGTAATCGTCAATAGACTTATGTATGCAAAAGCCACGCGAACGCTGCGCCTTGGCAGCGCTGCACCTACGGTGCGGGATAGCTTTTTGTAAAGCCAGTGCGGGCGTTAAAGACCACCAGCCGTCCGTTGGGATAGGCCAGCAGCTTCAAGTAGTTTCCGTCTTTTCCGTCCTTGAGGTTCGCAATGTAGGGCGCGGCAACGTTGTGCGTGGCACCACCCTCGGCGGAGTAATGCAGTTGCCACA
>JAJZMO010000131.1 GCA_021798235.1 Acidobacteriota bacterium
CAAAGCGACGCTCGCGCGTCAGCCGATCAATGGCCGCGCGTGCAGCCTGCTCCTGCTGCGGCGAGTGAAAGAAAATCACCGAGCGATATTGCGTACCCCAATCCGGCCCCTGCCGATTTTTCTGCGTGGGGTCATGCAGCGAAAAAAATGCGTCGAGCAGTTGCTCGTAGCGGATCTGCTGCGGATCAAAACGAAGCTGCACCACCTCGGCATGGCCGGTGGTATCGGTGCAGACATCTTTATAAGTTGGATTTTCCAACGCGCCACCAGCGTAGCCCACAGCGGTCTCCACCACGCCGGGCAACTGTTGCAGCGTCAACTCCACGCCCCAAAAACATCCTGCGCCGAAGGTTGCCGTCTCCATGATTCCGCCACCGCCTATGCAGCGATTCTACCGCCGACGTCTGCCGGTGGAGCGGCTGCCTGCGCGCAGAAACTTTTTGGCAGCGGCTGTGGGTGCGGGCCGCGGACGCTTCTCGCCCGTCGGCGCATCTGCGGCAATGCGATCCAGCGCTTTGGCTGTGGACGCCCGTTGCAGCGCACGCACCTCCTGCGGCGTCAGCTCGCGCACTTCGCCCGGCTCAACATCCAGCGTCAGCGGGCCGTAAGCGATGCGGCGAATCTTTTCGACATGGTGGCCGACGTGCTCAAACATTTTGCGCAACTGGCGGTTGCGGCCTTCGGTCAGCGTCACCTCATACCAAGGGTTGTCGCCCTCGCGGAAAAGGCGAATCCGTGCCGGAGCCGTCTTCACGCGGCCTTCACTTGATCCGGGCTTGCCCAGCGGAATGGAGACGCCTCGACGCAGCCGGTTCAGCGCATCTTCCCCGGGCACGCCGCTCACCTTCACCAAATATGTTTTGGGCACGTGCGAGGAGGCATGCGTCAGCTTTTGCATCAGGCCGCCATCGTTGGTGACCAGCAGCAGACCATCGCTCAAATAATCCAGCCGTCCAACCGGATACAGCCGCAGCGGAATGCGCGAGAAAAACTCCATGATCGTGGGCCGACCTTCCGGGTCACTGGTGGTGGTCACGTAGCCCTTGGGCTTGTTGAGCATGAAGTAGCGAAAGGTCTCGACGGCATGCACGCGCTTGCCATCCACGCGGATGTCATCGTGCTGCGGATCGGCCTTGGCTCCCAGTGTGGAGACAGTTTCTTTGTTGACCTGCACGCGGCCCTGCGCGATCAACTCCTCAGCCTTGCGCCGGGAGGCAACGCCCGCCGCAGCAAGAATTTTCTGCAGTCGCTGTGGGCCTTGCTCAGGAGCGTTGGAGGCCTGGCTGCGCGCTGCGCCTGCCTTGGGGCCAGCGTTGGCTGTCCTAGTCTTCGACGGTTTCTGCATGGGCATCGGCGGCTTCCATTTCTTCCGCAGCGGCCAGGCTCTCTGCGATGGTCTCTTCGTCCGTTGCAGCCGTCTGCGCCTCTTGCGATTGGGCGTTGGCATCGGTGGATGCTTCTGCGTGCGGCGCTGTGATGGTCTCGGCCTCTTCCATGGCGGCGGCCATCTTTTCAAATTCCTCAATGCTGGGCAGGTCGTTCAAATCCTTCAGCCCAAAGCGCAGCAAAAATTCGCGCGTGGTCTTGTACAGAATCGGTCGGCCCACCACCTGCTTGCGTCCGGATGTTGCGATCAGCTTGCGGCTGATCAGGCTGCCCAGAACCCCGCCCGAATCGACGCCGCGAATCTCGCTGATCTCCGGCGCAGTAATGGGTTGCTTGTAGGCGATGACGGCCAGCGTCTCCAGCGCTTGCAGCGAGAGCTTCATCGGCGGCTTCAGCCGCTTGATGAAGGCGCGCACGCCATCGTGATATTGCGCCTTGGTGGCCATGCGGTAGCCGCCGGCAATCTCACGGATCTCCATGCCGCGCTCGTCGCTAGCATAGTCGGCGATCAACTCCTGCACGACTTCTTCAATGGCCGCGCGCACCTTGCGCTCCTGCTGGCGCGCGAGCTTGGCTGCATCCTCGGCCACAGGCAGCAGGGGCTGCTCCGTGTTTGCGGCAGGCTCCTCTGCGCTGGCGGCCAGCTCTTGCTCGGCGGTGGATTCATCCCCAGGCTCCGCGCTCCCGCTCAGCTCCGCGCCCTCATCTGGCTCCGGCTCTTGCTCTTGTGCCTGCGCGGAAAATATCTCTGCGCCGAAAACATCGGCCAACTGCGCCAGCGTTACGGGTTCCTCTGCCGCGTAAATCACGGCTTCGATCTTGGCTTTTATGCTCATGGTTTCCTGTGCTTCTTCAGCATATCAATGGCGGGCATTCTCTGGGGCAGGCATCCGCGGGCCTAGCGCCAGTCGTCGCGCCCTTCCGTCTGCACGGAGTCAAAGTTTTCATGCTTCTTGATGAGAATCTCGCTGAAGGTACGGTCTTGCCGCAGCAGAATCGCCTGCAAGCGTACCAGTTCCAGCAACGCAAGAAAGGTGCAGATCAGCGCGCGCTCCGATCGCAGCGTTTGCAGCAATTGGCGCAGGCGCACGGGCCGGTCTTCGGTTATCAGGCGGCGGCGCACGTAGTCGATCATCTGCGCCACGGTGACGGCATCCTCATCCACGTTGAGCACGGGCCGCTGCTTGGCGCGATCCAAAATCTCGCGGAAAACGCGCACCAGATCGACCGTGTCCGCAGCAATCTCCTGCTCCGTGCCGGGCGTGTCGCGGAACTCGCGCATCGTCGGATTGGTCCAGGTCGCCTCTTCCACCATTTGTTTTTGCAGCAGCATCTGCGCGGCGTTTTTGAACTTTTCGTGCTCGAGCAAGCGCTCCACCAGCTCGCGCCGCGGATCCTCTTGCGCGCCATCAGCCGTGCCATCATCAGCACGCGGCAGCAGCATCTTGCTCTTGATGTGGATCAGCAGCGAGGCCATGTAGATAAACTCACCCGCTGCGTCCACGTCCGACTGCTTCAGTGTTTCGACATAGGCCAGAAACTGCGCCGTAATTTTGGCGATGGGAATGTCGTAGATGTCGATGTCCTGCTTGCGGATCAGGTCCAGCAGCAGATCCATGGGGCCGTCGTAGACCTGGCCCACAGAGACGGAAAATGGGTACGCGCTCTCCTCGGGCTGCGGCTTGGCAGGGACCAGCGGCAGCGTGGCCTGCGTGGCCGCATCCGGCTGCGTTTGCGGAGAGGAATTTTCTTTGGACTCGAACTCCGTCATGCGCGCGTGGCTTCCTTTTTGGGTGCAATTTCTGG
>JAJZMO010000192.1 GCA_021798235.1 Acidobacteriota bacterium
CGCTTGTGCCGCGCCCACAGCACAAAGGCGAAGCGGCTGCGCAGGATTCCTTCCTGTTGCAACTGGCGGCCAATCTTCCATGCCGAGGAGCCGGGCGCGATAACAACAATGCGCTGCGTCCGCGGCCCAGCCGGATCAAGCAGCAGATACCAGGCCTCCGCCGCCACCAGTGCCAGAAGTAGCATGACCCCCAACAATGTACGCACGCTCGTCGTCCTGATCCGCAGGTGCGGAGAAATACCGGCTCCCTTGGTTCGCGCAGCCCTGCGCACAGAAACAAAGACGGCCCTGCGGAGTTTGCCGCGCGGCCATTCCGGCTTATTCCTACATTGTAGGCGCTTGTGGAGCGAATGCGCCGCACGCACTGCACAGGGGTTGCTGCTTCCAGTTAAGATCAGCCGTATGCAGCCTGCGCACAGCCCCGAACGTTTCCTTGGCCTCGACCATGGCGACCGCCGCATTGGCGTTGCGCTCTCCGACGAGCTGGGCCAGACCGCCCAGCCCCTGTTGACGCTCCATCGCACGCAAATCCGCGCCGACCTGCGCTCGCTGGCCCGACTGGCCCGGCGCTATGGCGTCAATGCGATCGTCGTCGGCCTGCCGCTGCATCTCTCTGGCGACGAAGGCCCACGCTCGGTCGCTGCCCGCGAATTTGCCGCACAATTGCACGAACTCGCCCAGCTTCCCGTGCATCTCTGGGATGAGCGGATGAGTACGGCCGAGGCCCACCGGCACTTGGACGCCGTTGGCCATGCCGCTGGTGCCAGCCGTCGCGGCGTCATCGATCAAGTGGCCGCCGTGCTGATCCTGCAAAGTTTTTTGGACGCCCGTCAAAATGCCCGCTCCCCCCAAACTGCCCCCGGCGGCGTAGAATCCATATAATCGTTGTTCTGGAATCGGTTCCACGGTCGGATGGGAGTGCCAGAGCACCCAGCCCTGGCTGGAGCGTTGCCAGCAAAATCAATTTTGCAGTTTGGGGTTTGCATCCATGTCGGAACACATGTCCGTAATGAAAAAGCTGGAGGACGAGATTCGTCAGTTGGAACGCGAGCTGACGCACGAGTTGCCAGCCGAGATCAAAAAGGCCGTTGCCTTGGGCGACCTGAGCGAGAACGCCGAGTATCACATGGCCAAGCAGCGGCAGGAGTTCGTCAATGCGCGCCTGGGCCAACTCAAGAAGCGCATGGCGGAGTTTGCCCTGGTCAATCTGGCCAACATTCCCCGCGACCGCGTGGCCTTCGGCTCCAAGGTGCTCGTCTACGACATCTCCAAAGATGAAAAGATTGAATACCGACTGGTCACCAGCGAAGAGTCCGATGTGACCCAGGGCTTGATCTCCACCACCTCCCCCATCGGGCGCAGCTTGGTGGGCAAGCAGGTAGGCGACGTGGCCGTCGTGGTAACGCCCAACGGCAAACGCGAGCTGGAAGTTCTCAAGCTCTCCACCATCCACGACGAAGCCAAATAAATGACCTGGACCAGCACCTTCGGACGCGCCTGCGGCGTACTACTGCAAAAGATCGTTGACGGACTTGCGCTCACGCGCATCTCGCCGAATGTTCTCACGTTTATCGGCCTGGTGATCAACATCGGCGCGGCCATCTTCTTCGGCTACGCCAACGCGCAAAATCACGTGCGTATGTTCTTCTTCGCCGGTCTGGTCATCATCGGCGCGGGCATCTTTGATATGGTCGATGGCCGCGTCGCCCGCCAGACCGATCAGGTGACCGTCTTCGGCGCGTTCTTTGATTCCGTCATTGATCGCTACTCCGATGTGGCGATCTTTTTTGGCCTGCTGGTCTATTACGCGCGCGGCAACCGCTTTTTTTACGTGGTGCTGGTCGCCTTCGTCATGGTGACCTCGCTGATGGTCAGCTATACGCGCGCACGCGCCGAGGCGCTCATCGGTGCCTGCAAGGTCGGCTTTATGGAGCGGCCCGAGCGCGTGGTGCTGGTCATTCTGGGCGCGCTCTTCGCGCGTTGGGGCGCAATGGCTCCCGTGCTCTGGGTGCTGGCCGTGCTCTCCACCATCACCGTCATCCATCGCATCTCCTACACCTACCAGAAAACCCGCTAAGGAATCCCGGAACAAGCCTGCGTTGGGAAGGGGCGGGACGTGAGTCCCTGTGTGGGATGGGCTTCAGCCCAGGAAGGGGATGGGCTGAAGCCCGTCCGTAATCCCCTGCATTGCTGTGCGGCTTGAGCCGCTGAGGGAGCGATCCGCGCGTGTGCAGAGTCTCCCGCTAACTTCTTCCGCTCTGCGTGACCCGCATCACGCCTGTTGCTCTTCGCTGCACAATTCTGTAACACCGGCCGCCGTCTGTGCATTTGTCCATGTTTGGACTTTGTGGTGCAGGAGGCTGGCGATGCGCAGCGTATTGATTCTCGGCGGTGGAACGGCGGGCACCATCATGGCCAACAAGCTGGCTCGTGTGCTCCAAGCGAAAGACTGGAAGATCACGCTGGTCGACAAGACTGGCGAGCATTACTATCAGCCCGGCTTTCTCTTTGTTCCCTTTGGGAGTTATCGAATGCGCGATCTGGCCAAGCCGCGCACCCGGTTTGTGCCGGAGCGCGTGCGCTACCTCCAAGCGAACATCGACCACATCGACCCGGAGAAAAAATCCGTCACGCTCTCCAATCAGGAAACGCTCCTCTACGATTTTTTAATCCTCGCCACAGGCGCAGACATTCACCCCGAGCAGATCGAGGGCTTGGCCGATGCCGCGTGGGGACGCACCAAGTTCGACTTCTACACGCCGCAGGGCGCAGAGCGTCTGGCGGCATTTTTGAAAGGCTGGCAAGGCGGACGGCTCGTGGTGCACGTCGCCGAGATGCCCATCAAATGCCCTGTCGCGCCGCTGGAATTTCTCTTTCTCGCCGATGAATACTTCACGCGGCGCGGCATGCGCCACAAGGTGGACCTGCAACTGGTCACGCCGCTGCCCGGTGCCTTCACCAAGCCGATTGCCGCTGCCGCGCTCGGTGACTTTCTTGCACGCAAAGGCATCACCGTCGTGCCGGAGTTCAACGTGGCCCGCGTTGACAGCCAGCAGAACAAGCTGATCGCCTGGGATGAAACCGAGGTTCCCTATGACCTGCTGGTTTCGATTCCCACCAACATGGGCGACGCCAGCATCGCGCGCAGCGGCCTGGGCGACGAGCTGAACTTTGTTCCCACCAACAAGGA
>JAJZMO010000164.1:0-11778 GCA_021798235.1 Acidobacteriota bacterium
ACACTGCGAGGTATGCAGGCTGTATCCCACTCGGCGCATTGCGCCACACGGGAACGGCACTGGAGAAGATCATGAGCCTACCAACCACCCAGCAAGGCGCGGTCAAGACGGGCGCGTTTGCGTCCGACGCTTCCCGCAACCCATCAACACAGATTGCTTCCCCCAACCACTCCACGCAGATGAAGATGACGCTGCCTGCCTTGCTGGAAAAGAAGCGCAACCGCACGCCCATTGCCGCGCTGACGGCCTATGACTTTTCCTCCGCGCGCGTGGTGGATGAGGCAGGCATCGACCTGGTGCTGGTAGGCGACTCCCTGGCCATGGTGATGCTGGGCTATGAGAGCACGCTGCCGGTCACCGTGGACGAGATGCTGCTCTTTACCCGCGCAGTGCGGCGTGGCGTGCGGCGCGCTTTGCTGGTGGCCGATATGCCCTTCGGCTCGTATCACGCCAGCGTTGCGGAAGGCGTAGCCAATGCCGTTCGCTTTTTGAAAGAGGCCGGCGCGGAGGCGGTGAAGATTGAGGGCGGACGGAGCCGCACAGAATTGGTGCGCGCGCTGGTGGATGCAGAAATTCCCGTGGTGGGCCATATTGGCCTGACGCCGCAATCGCTACATCGCATGGGGGGCTATCGCGTGCAGGGCAAATCGCTCACGGCGGCGGAGCATCTGCTGGAAGACGCACACGCACTGGAAGCTGCGGGAGTCTCCCTGCTGGTGTTGGAAGGCATGCCGCGCGAGCTGGCAGCGCAGATCACGACGGAGTTGCAGATTCCCACCATCGGCATTGGCGCGGGTCCAGAGTGCGATGGACAGATTCTTGTACTGCATGACCTGCTCGGGCTTACCTTTGCGCCTACAGCAAAATTCGTGCGCCACTATGCCGACTTGGGCGCGCAAATGCGCGCAGCGGTACAGCAGTATGGAGAAGAGGTTGCAGCCCGCAGATTTCCCAGCGATGCAGAAAGCTACCACCTGCCAACGGAGACGCGCAGCCACATGGAGCAGCGCAAGCAAAGCAGTCAACGCAAAAAGGCTTAACAATATATATCCATGCAAATCCTCTCCACAATCGCAGAGGTACGCACAGCGGTGCGTGCCTTGCGCGCAGAAAAAGGCAGCGTCGGCTTTGTCCCAACCATGGGTGCGTTGCACGCCGGGCATCGCTCCCTGATGCAAATTGCGCGCGCACGCTGCGGCTCGGTCGTCGCTTCCATCTTTGTGAACCCAACCCAGTTTGGGCCCAATGAGGATTTCAATCGCTATCCCCGCACCTTTGCCGAAGATTGTGCAGCGCTGGAAGCCGAACAGGTCGATCTGTTGTTTGCGCCCGAGGTGGCAACAATGTATCCGGCGGATGCAGCAACCCTAGTGCGCGTGGAGGGTCTGCGCGATCGACTGGATGGCGCTTCGCGCCCCGGACACTTCGACGGAGTGGCTACAGTGGTCACAAAATTGTTCCACATTGTGCAGCCGGACGCGGCCTTCTTCGGCCAAAAAGATGCAGCACAAGTGGCCGTGTTGCGCCGCATGGTGCGGGATCTGAACCTGCCGGTGGAGATGGTCCTTTGCCCCACGATGCGCGAGGCCGACGGACTGGCGATGAGCTCGCGCAATCGTTACTTGTCGCCAGAGGAACGCAGGCAGGCGCTGGTGTTGTGGCGTGCGCTGCAAGTGGCTGAGTCACTCGTCAAAAGTGGAGAGCGGCAGTCCGCACGCTTGCTCGATGCCATGCGTTCCGTATTGGCATCCGAGCCAGCAATCCGCATCGACTATCTAGCGGTCGTGGATGCGGACACGCTGCTGCCCGTGGACGATACACGCGCAGGTGCTTTACTGGCGGTGGCCGCATATGTGGGACCCACGCGACTCATCGACAACCTTGTGCTGCCGCCGTCAGCATAAGTGGGGCAATTTACTTTGCAGATTCCTTGAGCGCAGCCAGCACTTCTTCTGCATGGCCCTCTGGCTTTACCTTGCGAAAGACCTTGAGTAAACGCTGATCGGGGCCAATCAAAAACGTGCTGCGTTCGATGCCAATTACTTTTTTCCCGTACATGTTCTTTTCGCGCAACACGTCAAACTGCTTGCAGACCTTTTCGTCCACATCGGCAAGCAAAGGATAGGTTAGGTCGTACTTCTCTTGAAATTTTTTCTGCGCGCGCGGCGTGTCGCGGGAGATGCCCAGCACGACCGCACCCGCCTTTTGCAGCTTGCTGAGTGAGTCGCGGAAGCCGCAAGCCTCGATGGTACAGCCCGGCGTGTCTGCCTTGGGATAGAAGAAGAGCACGACCGGCTTGCCGGAAAAATCCTTCAGCTGCACGGTGTTTTCGTCCTGATCCAGCAAGGTAAAGTTTGCGACTTTGTCGTTGGCTTCCATAAAATGCCTCCAGCGTTGCGAAAGACTACAGAGAAAGTTTCTTCAACCAGGCGCGAAAATCGGGGCCTAGGTCTTCCCGTTCCAACGCAAATTGCACTGTGGCCTGCAAAAAGCCAAGCTTGTCGCCAGCATCGTAGCGCTTGCCCTCAAAGCTGTAGCCATAGACTTTTTCATGTTGCAGCAGACTGCGAATGCCGTCGGTGAGCTGAATTTCATTGCCTGCGCCGAGTTGCGTCTTCTCCAAAACATCAAAGATGCGCGGCGTAAGAATATAGCGACCGATGATGGCGTTTTTTGAAGGTGCTTTGTCCGGCTTGGGTTTCTCGACCAGATTTTTTACATCCATAATGCGCGGATTTTTCTCAAGTGGGGTGCAGTCCAGCACACCATAGGAAGAGATGGCCGGGCCTTCGACGAGCTGCGTGGCCAGTATGGAAGACTGCACTTCTTCGAAGACTTCAATCATCTGTTGCAGACAAGGCTGCGGCGCATCAATCACATCGTCGGGCAAAATCACGGCAAAGGGTTCGTCGCCGACCAGGTCACGCGCCATCAACACGGCGTGGCCCAGGCCCAGGGCTTCCTTTTGCCGGATGTAGGCAATCTGCACCATGCTGGAAATCTCGCGCGCCAGTACGAGCAAGTCGTTTTTACCACGCGAAGCGAGCTGATGCTCCAGCTCAAAGCTGATGTCGAAGTGATCTTCAATCACCGTCTTGCCGCGGCCCGTGACGATGATGATCTGCTCACAGCCTGCGGCGACAGCTTCTTCAACAGCGTATTGAATAATGGGCTTGTCCACCACGGGCAACATCTCTTTGGGGATGGCTTTGGTGGCGGGCAAAAATCGTGTGCCCAAACCTGCGGCAGGAAATACAGCTTTGCGTATGCGTTGTTTTTTCATCGTGATATCTCAGCGCTTCCATTCTACAAGACGCTACTTCCGCGCCAAATGTAAAACCCTGTTGCAAGAAAATATCTGCTCCGGTAATTGCCAAGTCATTTCTGGCTAGCATTCTGGCTGTACGGATTCGCTCAACACGCGCAGGGCGACGATGGTTTCGTCGTCGAAGTGCTCAATGCCGCCTTGAAAGGTGGATACGGCTTTTAAAATCCCATTAACTACGGTGTTGGGGGAACAGCGCTGATTCTTGGCCAACACAGCGGTCAGACGCTCATCGCCAAACATTTCTCCGGAATCATTTTCGGCGTCCAGCATGCCATCGCTGGTGAAGACGAGCATGTCGCCGGGTTGCGTAGCGAGGGTGAACTCCTCATAGGTGACGTCAGGGAACATGCCCAAGGGAAAGCCCGTGGCCTGCACGCGCTCGATGGAGCCAGAACGGCAGATGAAGGGCTGAGTAGAGCCAGCATTGGCGATTTGCAGCGTGCGGTCGTTATCATTCCACACAGCGTAGAGCATGACGACGTATTGCGAATCCACCTTGCGCTCTTGCAGGGAGTTATTCAGCGTGCGCAGCATGGCTGCGGGGGAAGGCTTACGCGTGGCATTCGAGCGGAGCAGTCCGCTGACGACTGCAGCGTAGAGAGCAGCGGGTGTGCCCTTGCCACTTACGTCACCGAGTGCGATGCCAATGCGTCCATCCCCGTAGTCGAGAAAGTCGTACAGGTCGCCACCAATGATCTGCGCGGGCACAAAACGCGTGGCGAATTGCGAATTCTTGGTTTGCGGCATGGCTGGCGGCAGCAAGCGAAATTGCACCTCGCGCGCCATGGCCAAGTCCTCTTCCATGCGCTGTTCCTCTTGCGCCAAGCGCTGATAGAGGCGCGCATTTTCCATCGCTACGGCCAGTTGCGCGGCCAGCGTGCTGACGGCGTGAACGTGCTCTTCGTTGAAGAAATTCGCGCGCGTGTGTTCCAGATCGAGCACGCCGATCACCTTGCCTTTATAGATGAGCGGCACAGCCATCTCTGAACGCGTGTCTGCGTGAACCATCACATAACGCGGGTCGCGGCGCACATCCCCGGAGAAGATGGGCTGGCGTTGCGTGACCGCAGCGCCGATCAGTCCCTGGTGAATCGGCACTGGCTCGGTGGGCGATGGATCGGCCTGATCGAAGCGAATCGAGAAGCGATGCACCAAGTGCGTGCGCTGCTCGTTGAGCATCCAGATGACAAACATCTGATACGGAATGACGCGCTTGAGCAGGTGGCCGACGCGCTCCAGCAGTTGATCGGGATCCAGAATCGAAGTTAGCTCCCGGCTGACCTCATGCAAAACTTCCAGCGCCTGCGCCTGACGCGAGATGCGCGTGTACAGGCGCGCATTTTCAATAGCAGTGGCCACGCGCGAGGCAGTCAGTTGGAGCAGATGCAGATGCTCTGGGCTGAAGTAGTCCGGCTGCTCGGATTGAATGTCGATGACGCCGATGATGCGGTTTTTGGTAATGAGCGGCACGGCAAGTTCGGAGCGCACCTGCGGATTGGCATCAATGTAATTGCTAATGGTACGAACGTCCTGCACCAGCATGGCCTCGCGCCGCTCAGCCACCTGGCCCACGATTCCCTGTCCCATACGAATGCGCAGGCGCTCCACATGAGGAGCATGACCAATTTGAAAACGCATGCGAAGGTCATTGGTGCGATCGTTGACCAGCAGGATGGAGAAGATGCGAAAGTCGATGACGGCGCGCACCAGGTCAGCCACGCGGTGCAACAAAGTTTGCAGATCGAGCGTAGTGTTGAGTGCGTCGGCCAGACGCATCAAAAACTCGCTCTGCAGGGATTCAATGCGTGGTTCAGCAGGATGGGGAGCCTGTTGCAAAGCAGGGCGATAGTCGCCTTCGAATGTATGCGTGCTCTCGTCAGCAGCCGCCGTAACGGATGCAACGGCGTGCGTCCGCTCTTCCACTTCCTTTTTTCCGTGCTTGTGCTTCGCCTTGGATGCGTGTGGAGTCGCTGCCGATTTGGACTTGCCGTTTTCTGGTTTCATGCGCGGTCGTGCTACTCCGGATCGTCCGGGGGCATTAAACAAATGTCAGGCAGATTGCGGTAGCGCTCGGCAAAGTCCATGCCGTAGCCCACCACAAATTGATTGGGCAAAGTGAAGCCGACGTAATCGGCCTCGATCTTTTCCAAGCGGCGCGCCGGCTTGTCCAGCAGTGCGGCGATCTTGAGTGAGGCGGGCTTCTGCTGCAATAACAACCCGCGCAGATAGGCCAGCGTAAGTCCGGTGTCCAAAATGTCCTCTACGAGAATGACATGCTGGCCTTCAATGGAGTGATCCAAGTCTTTAACCATGCGGACAATGCCGCTGGAATGCGCGCCGCGTCCGTAACTGGAGACTGCGACAAAATCAAAGGTGCAGGCGGGCGTGATGGAGCGAGCCAAGTCCGATAAAAAGATGGCCGCGCCTTTGAGCACGCCCACGAGAATAATGCTTTTTCCCGCGTAATCGCGGCTGATCTGTGCGCCGAGTTCGGCCACGCGCCCGGCGATCTGCCCGGCGGGGTGGAGAACCTCCAGCTTGGTCTGCGTTCTCAGCATCATCGTCCGTAGCCAAAGTATACCCGTAGCCGGGGTTAGATTTTCCTCAAGGCAACCTTCCCGGATGGTTCGGAAACGTCCGTGGCCTGCATTCCTGTCCGAGCGCCGGGCACGCCTCGCACCCCGCTCTCCACGCAGGCCATGGCTTCGCCAATGGCCCTCTTCGTGTACCCTACATTTATCCCGAAAGTTTCCCAACGTTTTGGAGACGATTGCCCATGTTGCAACCGCTTAGGCACCTGTTTACCTTTTTCGCCTCCAAGTACACGCTGCGGCTCGTCTTGCTGCTCGCATTGTTGGTGCTTCCCGCACCGATGTTTTCGCAAAGCAAGTTTGTCGACCATTGGCTGGATGCGGTGAATCGCACACAGGATGCGCAACCCCACTGGATTTCCCCGCTCATCCTGAACACGCCGCGACTGGAACAGAAGTTGCGCGCTGACTTTTCCCGGCAGATTCTGCCCGGCCATGCGACCACCTGGTCGTATGGCAACGGCAAAGGGCTGGACCTGATGCCCTATAAAAACATTGCACTGATTCTGGATGCGCCGCCCTATCTACAGCACAGTGCTCCCAACTCTCCCGATGGCCTGGGCGATGTCAGCTTGCTCATCAAGTACCGCATTCTGGCTGCGAATGAAGACCACGGCAATTACATACTGTCTGCATACCTGGGTGGCACCGTGCCCACAGGCACCTATGCAAACGGCAGCAACAGCGCGCAGATACTCCCCACAATCGCGGGCGGCAAGGGCTGGGGGAATTTCAGCTTGCAATCCACGTTGGGCGGAACGTTGCCGGTGGATAGCACCCGCATGGTGGGGCGTTCGATTGTTTGGAATACTTCTGCACAGTTGCACGTTTTGCACTATCTGTGGCCGGAACTCGGGACGAACAATACCTACTATTTGGGTGGGCCGAATGATGGCAAGTCGCTGAACTTTGTCACTCCGGGACTGCTGCTCGGACGCATTCCCCTGCGCCACCGCATGGGTCTTTCTTTGGGCGCTGGCATGCAGTTCGCCGTTTCCCGCGCACCACAATATAACCACGCACTCATTCTGAGCGGACGTCTGCCGTTTTAACGCAAGCGCGAACTGGGTTCTATAGATAGTGCGTGACTCAGTGCAGCCGAGGCCAGTGAAGGACTTCCGTGATGAGGCCAAACAAGCCGAGGGCTGTGGCCACAATTCCCGATGAAAGCGTCAGGAGGCGATTGGCAGCGCCAAAGGTCTGTGCAAAGGGCAGCGAGGGAAGAGCGGTGGCAATCGCCAGCAGAAGAATGCCGCCCACCAGCAACAAAAGCGAGGCTGGGCGGCGCTGATAAAGCGCCCAAATGGATGCGGGGAAGATGAGCACTCCGCCGCTGACGATGAGCACAACCTCTGCCACGGAGCCACCGCGCAGTGATGTCAGCACGGCAACGGGGATGTAGACGAGTCCGCCAAAGCCCCAGAGAATGCCCAGGGAGAAAAACGTAAGGCCCCAGAAACGGCGCAGGCTCTGCTGAATGGCAGCATCTAGCGTTGCGCGGCTGGGGCCTGATGATGTCACTGCTCGGGGCCTACCACAGACCCCAGGCGCGGCTGATGTAATCGCTGAGCGTCATGGTGATGAGCACCAAGAACATGAACAGCCCCGAGGCCACGGTGAGCTTGAGCAGCTTGGAGCTGTAGTGGATGTGCATGAAGAAGAGCACGACCAGGCTGGCCTTGAAGCAGGCAATGGCTAACGCGATGACCGGGTTCAACACGCCCAGATCAATGAAGGCCACCCACGTAGTGAGGCCCGTGCAGATCATCAGTGCGAAAAAGATTAGCAAGTAAACCTTGGGGCCGACGACGTGATGTTCCTGATGCTCCAAGTCCGTAGCTCCATGCTGAGACATTGTGTAGTTCTCCTTCCGCGCAGCCTACCGTTGCAGGCGCAATGTTATCTGTACCGGCTGATGAGGTAGAGCAGCGGGAACAGGAATATCCAAACGATGTCAACGAAATGCCAGTACAAGCCAAAATTTTCAATCGTTGTCATGTGTCCATCGGTGTAGGCTCCGCCAAAGGCACGCACGACCAGAATGATCAGAATGCTGATGCCGATAATCATGTGCAGCGCGTGCATGCCGGTCATGGCGAAGTAGAGCGAGAAATATACCTGCGTCTTCTCGGCCATATCAGGTGCCAGCGCAACAGCCTTCGGGTTGGTCGGGTGTACAAATTGCTCGATGGAGAAGTTGGGGCCAGGCACGTGATGCAGTTCAAACTTCTCTGCATACTCCACGCTCTTGATCCCCAAAAAGGCCAGGCCCAGCACAATGGTCAGAATCAAGTACGTGATCAGGCTCTTTTTGTGGCGCTTCTCCGCGCTGTAAACGGCCATGGCCATCGTCAAGCTGGAGCAGATCAGCACGGCCGTGTTGGTGGTGCCCAGCCAAATGTTGAGCGTGTTGCAGCCGGCAACAAAAGCCGCGTGGTACCAGTTCCGGTAGATCAGATAAGCCATGAACATGCCGCCGAAGAACATGACTTCCGTCAGCAGGAAAAGCCACATGCCAAAGCTGGCGGCCTCGCGCTGCTGCTCGACGGTTTCAAAATGATGGCGCAGGTGGGCAGGGTGCGCGTGCGCCTCTGCGTGCATCTCGCCGTTTACAGTTGCAATCGCCGGGCTATCCAACGGTCTTCACCTCATGTTCGGTCTGATTTGCCAGCCATTCGTAGTCGTAGGCTTCGTGATCGACGATTGGCGTCTCCACAAAATTTTCCGTCAGCGGCGGCGATGCAATCTGCCACTCCAAGCCGGTCGCCTGCCAAGGATTGTTGCCCGCGATCTTGCCATACTTCAAAGACCACGGCATGTAGAGCATCGGCAGCAGGTAGCCGACAGCCAGAATCGAAGCGCCCGCAGTGGAGAGTACGTTCAGCACTTGAAACTCCGGCGGATACGATGCGTAACGGCGCGGCATGCCCAAGTAGCCCAGAATAAACTGCGGGAAAAAGGTGAAGATGAAGCCGATGAAGGTGACCACAGCGGCCAGCTTCGAAATCGCTTCGGGATACATGCGTCCGGTGATCTTTGGCCACCAGAAGTGCATGCCCGCCAAGTACGCCATCAACATGCCGCCGACCATGACAAAGTGAAAGTGCGCCACGATGAAGTAGGTCTCGGTCAGATGCACATCCATGCCCATCGAGCCGAGGAAGACGCCGGTCAAGCCGCCGATGGTGAACAGGCCCAGGAAGCCGAAGGCGTAGAGCATCGGCGTCTCAAAGGTGATGGAGCCTTTGTAGAGCGTTGCGGACCAGTTGAAGATTTTGATCGCCGAGGGTACAGCCACCAACATGGTCAGCAGTGAGAAGACCAAGGCCGAATAATTCGAGACACCCATGATGAACATGTGGTGCTCCCAAACAAAGAAGCCGAAGATGGCGATGGCCACCGAGGAGAACGCAACCGCCGTGTAGCCGAAGATGCGCTTCCGCGAGAAGGTGCTGATGACCTCCGAGATAACCGCCATGCCGGGCAGAATCATGATGTAGACGGCCGGGTGCGAGTAGAACCAGAACAAGTGTTGAAAGAGGAGCGGGTCGCCGCCCTTGGTCGGATCGAAGACGCCGATGCCGATCGTGCGCTCCAGCGCCACCAGCACCAGCGTAATGGCCAGCACTGGCGTGCCCAGCACCATCAGAATGGAGGCTGCATAGTGGCCCCAGACAAACAATGGCAGGCGGAACCATGTCATTCCCGGCGCGCGCATGCGGTGAATGGTGACGATGAAGTTCAGGCCGGTCAGAATCGAAGCGAAGCCAGCGATGAAGATGCCCAGCGCTGCCGTGACCACATGCGTGTTCAGGTAATGCGTCGACAGCGGCGTGGTAAAGGTCCAGCCCGTGTCCACTCCGCCGAGAATCATCGCAGCCAGAATGAACAGGCCGCCAGCAACGAACAGATACCAGCTCAGCAGGTTGATCTTCGGGAAGGCCAAGTCCTTAGCGCCGATCATAATCGGGATCAGGAAGTTGCCGAGCGTAGCCGGAACCGACGGCACTAGGAACAAGAAGATCATCACGATGCCGTGCATGCTGAAGACCTTGTTGTAGGTATCTGGCGCCAGCAGGTCGGAGCCGGGCGTCAAAAGCTGCAACCGGATCAACGATGCAAATGCTCCTCCGATGAAGAAGAAGAAGGTGATCGAGAACAGGTAGAGCATGGCGATGCGCTTGTGATCGCCGGTCAGCAGCCAGCTTTTCAGGCCCAGCTCCTGGTTCAGATAATGCTTGCGCGGCAGTTGCGCCGTGCTCTGGTCGGGTAATTGAACGATCGTATGGGAACTGCTCATGGTTTCACCCCTGCATGCGCCTCAGGCGCAGCTCCGTTGGTTTGGGTGGACGAAAGTTGCGTAGTATTCAGCGTTTGCTGCACACGATAATTCGAATGCAGCGTCTTGATGTACTCGACGAGATCAATCATGCCATCCTCGTTGATCTGCCCTTGGTAGGTGGGCATGATCGGCGCGTAACCAGCAGGCACGTGTTCGGATGGATTCAAAATGGCATCGCGCAGGTAGGCATCATCGGCAATTGCAGTGGTGCCGTCTTGCAAGCGAATCCGCGAGTCGTACACCTGAGCGAGATTGGGTCCGCGAGCAGCCGGATCGCCGGAGTGGCAGGCATTGCAGCCCAGGCTGGCAAAGAGCCTCTCGCCGTT
This sequence comes from Acidobacteriota bacterium, assembly GCA_021798235.1. Next base: position 10,588 of record JAJZMO010000164.1, read on the forward strand.
CTGTGCCAGCGATGCACCACTGGTGCTGCCCGCAGCCCAGGCAGCATAGGCATCCGGCGTCATCGCCGTCACCCAGCCGATCATGCCGGAGTGCTCCGTGCCGCAGTACTGCGTGCAGAAAATGTGATAGCGGCCCGGCTTGGTGGCTTCAAACCAGACCGTGGTGTAGCGGCCCGGAATCGCCTCGCGCTTTACGCGGAAGTCAGGAATCGAAAAGCTATGGAAGACATCCTGCGAGATCAGCGTGACCTGCACGGGACGACCAATGGGAATGTGCAGCGCGTTGATCTCATGCTGACCGCCGGGATGCTCGGCCTTCCACATCCACTGCTTGCCAACGACGTAGACCTGCATGGCGTTGGTCGGGGGATTGTAGATGCGGAAGTACAGCAGCGCGCCCCAGATGAAGGCGATCAAAAACAGCCCCAACGGGATCAGCGTCCACGTGGCTTCGAGCAGGGTCGAGCCTTCGATCTGCGTGGCCTCCGGGCTGCGCTCCTTGCGGTAGCGCACGGAGAAGCCAACGACCAGAGCGCCAACCAGCACCAGTCCGATGATCGTGATGACGACCAGGAACAGGTAGAGCGCGTCCGCGTAGGGAGCGATGGTGGAAGCCTCCGGTGGAAACAGTGGAGAGGCCTTCATCCAATTCGTCAAAAACTGCCAAAGCACTGGACTGATATGCGACATTCTCTTTTATCCGTTCGCCTTCTTGACTGCGTTCATCATGGCTGCGTTGCCGCTGGCCTGTTGCGCGACCGCGCGTTGTGCTGCGGCAATCGCATCGCGCCGGAACATGATCAGCATGTAGCTGCCCAGTACCAGCACCGTCAAAATTCCGCCCAACTGCACAATGCGGGCGATCATCAAACTGCGCCGCCCCGTATGCGGGTCATAGCGGTAGCAGTAGGTCAAAATCAACTCCACCGGCGAACCAATTCCGTCGTCAGCGGCCTTGCGCAACGCCTCGCCCATCTGCTTGGGCGGATACTCCACACCCAAGTAGTACTGCGCGATGCGCCCCTGCGCGGTGATGATGGCAATCGCGCTGGTGTGCGCAAACTCCGTCATCTTTCCATCTGGCCCGGGTACGCGTACATAGCCGTAGCCGACAGCCTGGGTCAACGCCTGGATTGAGGCAGCATCGCCGGTTAAAAAATGCCAGCCGTATGCTGTCTCCGGTCTTCCATA
>JAJZMO010000164.1:11878-19768 GCA_021798235.1 Acidobacteriota bacterium
GTTTTGTCTGTGACGTGCCTTACACAGAAAAAAATTTATTTTCGGTTGCACCCGCTGCGCGTGCCTTCTTCCATTCTACGCAACGGGTGCTCCCATTTCTGTTCCGCTCACTGCGCGGTCTTATTCTCCGCATCCAAGCCCAGCCGCTGCTGGCGCTCGGCCATCTGCTGCAACTCCGGCCCGGTACGGGCAAAGCCATTGGTCAGGGGCACATTCACCGTCATCGAAGCATCGCCAACCATCGGCGGCTCGGCGGTCTTGCCTGCCTGCGTAACGGGCAATCCCTGCGCGGCGACAATCTGCATGGCGCGCTCAATCGGAATGCGCACGGTCTGCTTCTGCTCATCGGCCCATGTGTAGTGGTCGAGCAGTAGATCCTCACGCGCGTGCAGCGCGATCACATCGTTGTTGCCGTCATCGGTTTGCAGGCGCGGCGTGGGGAACTTCGAGACCAAATTGCGCAACTGCTGCTGTTCGATCACCGGATTGGAGGCCATATTCTGCTGCGTAATGCCAGCCTGCTGGTTCCAACGGCTCTCGGGGCCATCGTGATGGATCAAGGCTTCATTGATCAGCTTGCCCAGACCAAAGCAGACAACAAAGAAGACTGCCAGCGAGGCGACCAACACGACCAAGAAAGTCACCACACCGCCAACGTTGGCGTCGCTAGTCTCATACCCCGGCCCTTTGCCGTGGTTGTGGGATGGATCATGCGTGGGCATGTTCAGGCTCCAAAATCTCCGGCAGATGCGGATCGTTGACGGCAATCACAGGACGCGTGCGCAACTGCAGCGCCAGATAGGCAACCCAGAGGGACACCATGGCACCGGGCACAAAGACGTACTGCAACAGCTCGACAGTGAAGTGGAAGTTGTGGTGGATGTCAGCAAAGTTTGGCGCAATCAGCCAGAAGCTGTCCAGGAAGCGGGCAAAGAGCATGATGCAGCAGACAGCGGCCAACTGCGACTTGTTGCGCTTGATCCGGCGCGACAGCAGCAGCGTAAACGGCAGCAGCCAGTGGAAGGCGAAATCCAAACCAATCACATAGCCCCAGCCGCCGGTGATGCGATCCATGTACCAGCGAATCTCCTCTGGCAGGTTGCCCGACCAGATGATGAGGTATTGCGAAAAGGCGATGTAGATGTTCAGCATGACGAAGGCGAAGCAGAGCTTGCCTAAATCGTGCTGCTCGGTGGTGCGGAAGACGCTCTTGATCGGCTCGTCCTGCGACAGGGCCAGCGTAATCAAAATCACCATAGCCAACGCGGCGTAACCCTGCGCAACCAAGAAGAGCAGGCCGTAGACCGAGGAGTACCAGGTCGGATCGAGCGACATGACCCAATCAATCGAGGCACCGGTCAGCGTGAGCGAATAGACGAGCAGGCCAAAGCCGCTCAAATTCTCAAATCGCTTCTGCCAGAACCAACTGGTGTGCTGCGTGTCGCTGTCCCGCTGCAACGACCAGCGATTCAGAAAGTAAGCAAACAGGCCCCAGATCAGGAAGTACGCAATGCCGCGCTCCCAAAAGCCTTGCACGTTCAGATACGGGCGTTTGTAGGCGATGCAGTGGGCTTGAAAGCCGTTGATCAGCCCTGCGTGCAGCGCCTCTTCCGGATTGGTGATGCGCGCCCACAGATACAAGCGCTTGGCGAAGAGGGCCACGGGCAGAAACATCAGGAAGACAATCGGCAGCGTGCGGCTCATCGCCTCCAGCGGACGGCGAATCAGCAGCCCCCACTTACCGCCAGAGACATGCTGCACCATCAGCAGCGCCAGGCCGCCCACGGCAAAGCTGAAGCAGACGATCATGCCCATCAGCCAGCCGCGCAGCACGTAATCGAAGCTCAAGGCGTCCGGATGCGTAAAGTAGACCGCAGCTGCCAGCGCGGCAAAAACCACGACGGCAATCAACGCCCGGTTGCGCCAGTGCGAAACCCGCGCCGGAGCGCTTAAATCCGCAGGCAGATGTTTTGCTGTGTGTGCGTGTTCCATGCTTATGCCTGTCCTCGACTATTTCTTTGCCTTACCGGCGACTGCGGCTGTCTTTGTGGTGGCCTTGGCTGCGGCAGCCGGTGACTGCATCTCACCCGCGCTGGGCACGTTGGTTTCCTGCGGCAGCGTCCAAGCGTCCACAAAGCCCGGCGCAAAGCCCGCCTGCTGGCTTACTTCCGAGAGCTTCTGCACCTGCACGCCTGCCGGAACATCGGCCAGCGGTGCGTCCTGGCTCAACTGCAACGCGCGAATGTAGGCGGCAATGGCCCAGCGATCCTGCGTTGTAATCTGTGCCGAATAATCTGGCATGGAGCCATAGCCGTGCGTCATTACGAAGAAGTAATGGCTCAGCGGCTTGGCAGCGATCAGCGGATCGTGGAAGTTGCCAGCAGGCTTGTAGCCGCGCTCGACAATCATGCCGCGTCCATTACCCACACGCGAGTGGCACGGCGTGCAGTAAATGTTGTAGCGCTCCTGCCCGCGGTCGAGCACCGTCATCGTGACGGGAAAGGGCATGGCGTTCTGCTCCTTGCCGTCAATCAGGCCGGTGTTGTAATACTCGTCGCCGTCAAACTGATTGCGCGCCACCGCACCCAGCACTTCGGGCCGCACGGAGCGCCCGCTGGGAAAGAAGGTGGTGCCGCGCTGCGGAATAAACTTCGGCTGATTCTGCATGTCTTGACGGCAGCCGGAGACCAAGGCGACCGTAAAGACCGCAGCAGCGGCCAAGGTGGAACGATAGAGTAGCGATGCGGTTCGGCTGCGCATGGGTTTAGTGATCGACCTCCACGACCGAAACCGGCCGGAACGATTCCAAAAACGCCCGCGACTCGGCAGTGGAGAACTTCGGATCATCCGACTGCAAGCACAGGAAAAATTTGTCGGTCGTTGCGCCATCGCGGAAATTCGGCGCATTGAAGACCGGATGATAAGGAGCTGGCAGGCGGTTCAACGCCAGCATTCCAAACGCTGCAGAGAGTCCAGCAAAGAGAATGGTCCATTCATACGCAGGAATGATGAAGGCCGGCCAGGAAAACATTGGACGCCCGGCGACATTGAGCGGATAGGCCCAGACCGAGACCCAGGTTTCCAGGCTGAACATGGCGCAGCCGCCCAACAAGCCACCCAGCAGGCAGATGCGGGCCACGCCACGCTCCTGTGGCTCGTCAAAGCCGATGGCCTCCGCTGCTTCTTCCAGCGGATAGGGCGTATAGCAGTCCATGCGGCGGTAGCCGTTGGCATAGGCCGCCTTGGCTGCCTCAACCAGCTCCGTGGGCGTGGCAAACTCCGCCAGCAAACCGTAGATTCCTTCACGCATCGGCATTAGTGACCCGCCTCCGTATGCAATTCTTCGCCGTGCTTCACCTTGGCCTGCGGCAGCATCATGCGGATCTCCGACATCGGAATCATGGGCACGAAGCGAATAAACAGGAAGAACAGGAAGGTGAACAGCCCCAGCGTTCCTACAAAGGTCATGTAATCCCAGCGCGTAGCGCGATAGGTGCCCCACGACGAGGGCAGAAAGTCGCGGTACAGGCTGGTGACGACGATGACGAAACGCTCAAACCACATGCCCGTATTCACGATCAACGAGATCAGGAACAGATACGTCACATTGTGGCGCAGCTTGCGCGACCAGAGCGTCGTAAGCGGAATGGCAATGTTGCAGGTGATGAGCACCCAGTAGGCCCAGCCCATCGGCCCAAACATGCGGTTCCAGAACATGAAGTACTCCCAGCGACTGGCCGAGTACCAAGACATGACTACTTCCATGCCATAACCGTAGGCGACGATCGAGCCCGTGGCGAGCATGACCTTGGCCATGTTGTCCAAGTGGCGCATGGTGATGATGTCTTCCAGCGCGTAAAACTTACGGATCGGAATGGCCAGCGTCAGCACCATGGCGAAGCCGGAATAAATCGCGCCCGCAACAAAGTACGGCGGGAAGATGGTCGTATGCCAGCCCGGCAGCACGGCCACGGCAAAGTCAAAGCTGATGACCGTGTGTACGGAGAGCACCAGCGGCGTGGCCAAGCCGGCCAACAGCAGCGAGGCCGTCTCATAGCGCATCCAGTGGCGGGCCGAACCGCGCCAGCCGAGCGACAACTGTCCATAGATGTACTTGGCGAACTTCGATTGCGCCCGATCGCGCATCGTGCCAAAGTCAGGAACCAAGCCGATGTACCAGAAGACCACGGAGATCGTCGCGTAGGTGGAGACGGCGAAGACGTCCCACATGAGCGGCGAGCGGAACTGCGGCCAGACGTTCATGCTGTTCGGGTATGGGAAGAGCCAGTAAATCGCCAGCCAGGGACGGCCCGTGTGGATGACCGGGAACATACCGGCGCAGACCACGGCAAAGAGTGTCATCGCCTCAGCAAAGCGGTTGATGGAGTTGCGCCAGCCCTGCTTGAAGAGCAGCAAAATCGCCGAGATCAGCGTACCGGCGTGGCCGATACCGATCCACCAAACGAAGTTGACGATGGCAAAGCCCCAGGCCACAGGCATGGTGATGGCCCAGATGCCGGTGCCTTTGAGAAAGAGCCAAATGACCGCCGTCAGCATCATGCCGACCAAGCCGCCGGCCAGCATGAAGCCAAAGAACCAGCCCATGGGCGTGTGCGTCGTCAGCACGATGCGGGAGATGGTCTCCGTGACCGAGCGGAAGGTCAGGCCCGGCGCAAGTACGCGCTGCTCGCCCGTCTTCGGGTCAATCATCCGGTCCGTCTTTGGATCCGCCGGATTGTGGGGTGATACATCCTTGGTAGCCATTCAGCGTCTGGCCTCTCGCATTTCCAAATTCAATCCACTGCCTTGTTGCTGCCTGCGCGGTCTTGTCGCCCGCCGATGGCCGGGCGCATTCCGCTTAGGCGTTTTGGGTCAAATCCGGATTGGGGTTCACCACTCCGGCGATGTAGGAGGTGCGGGGCCGCGTGTTCTGGTCGGCCAGCACGGTGTAGTTGCGTGGCTGAGCCTTCAGTTGCGCCACGCGGCTGTTTTTGTCGTTCTTGTTGCCAAAGGTGATGGCCTGCGTCGGGCAAGCCTGCTGGCAGGCCGTGACGATCTCACCATCGCGCACGTCGCGGTTTTCCTTGTCGGCGTGAATCTTGGCCGCCGTGATGCGCTGCACGCAGTAGGTACACTTTTCCATCACACCGCGGCTGCGCACGCTGACATCAGGGTTGCGCATCAGCTTCAGGCTCTCCGTCTCATAGTCGGAGAAGAGCAGCCAGTTGAAGCGGCGCACCTTGTACGGGCAGTTGTTGGAGCAATAGCGGGTGCCCACGCAGCGGTTGTAAACCATCGCGTTCAGGCCCTCGGGCGTGTGCACCGTGGCCCCGACCGGGCAAACCTGTTCGCACGGCGCGTTTTCGCACTGCTGGCAGGTCATGGGCTGGAAGTGCGCGCGCGGCGCGTTCAAGTCGCCTTCAAAGTACGTGTCGATGCGGATCCACTGCATGTCGCGGCCAATCCGCACCTCCTGCTTGCCAACCACGGCGATATTGTTCTCCGCGTAGCAGCTCACAATGCAGGCATTGCAGCCGATGCAGGAGTTCATATCAATGGCCAGCGCCCAGGCATTCTTCTCATACTTCCAGTTCGGGAAGAGCGTCACGTTCTCCGGCGGCGCTTCGTAATTCTCGCCCTCGTTGGCGAAGTTCGGATTCTTGCGGAACTCCTCCAACGTCGCGTAACGGATGATGCCACGCGACATCTCTTCATTGCCTTCGAGCGAGGTGGGAGCCGCATCCGGCTGAAACTTGGCCGCCTCTTCAAAGTTGCCGTAGCTGCGGGCCAGGGGTCCGCGCTGGTCAATGTAGTGGCTCTTCGGAATGGCGAATTCGTAAACGTCGCCAGTCTTCTGCACCGTGGCGCCGCTCAGGTACAACTGCGACGCCGCCAAGCGAATCGGCGTGGCATCAAAGCCCGTGCCTGTGCCGACGCGGCCTGCATTGCGCCGTCCGTAGCCCAGATACACGGTGATGCTCTGCTCAGGATGGCCGGGAACCACCAGCGCTGGAGCCTTGATCGTGCGGCCTTGATAGTGAATGGCCAGCACATCGCCTTCGCTGGCACCGAGCGAGGCCATCATGGCCATGCTCATCAACGCCGCGTTGTCCCAGGAGAGATTCGTCACCGGCTTGGGCAGCTCTTGCATCCAGCCCAGGTTGGAATAGCGCCCATCGAAGATCGTTGGATCGGGGCGGAAGACAACTTCAATCGCGGAACTGTCCGCAGGCGCGCTGACAGGGATGGATGCGATCTTGGCCGTGACCGACTTCGGCGCGAAGGCCGTATCGGCAATCCAGCCATCATGCAGCGCCTTGCGCCATTGGAATTCAAAATCTCCCTTGGCTGCCAGCACCGGCTTCCACGTGGCGCGCACCGCTTCATTCGCCGAGAGATCCGGATTGGCCAGCATCGTCTGCACGATCGTATGCGCGGACTTGCCACCGTAGAGCGGATCGATCATCGGCTGCACGATGCTCACCGTGCCGTCATAGGCGCGGGCGTCGGACCAGCTTTCCAAGTAGTGCGTGCCGTGAATGTGCCAGTCGGCTACCTGCGCGGTCTCATCCACGTACAGGCCGAGATGCACCACCGTCTTGGCGCCGCCCAGTGCCTTGGCAAACTCCAAATCCGCCGGCGCAGAGTAGACAGGATTGCTGTCGAGAATCACCAGCCAATCCACCTTGCCTGCGTGCAGGTCGCTGACCAAGCCTTGCAACTCTGCGGTCTGTTCGGTCGGCATCGGAGCGAGGCTCTCGGTGTAGACCACCGTTTTGCCCACATTGCCCAGCGCCTGATTGATGGCGATCGCGGCCAGATGCACGCTGGCCGGGGCCTGCTCACCGGCGATGACCACACACGCACCCGCGTGGGCCTTCAAATCTTTGGCCACAGCGGCCAGATACGCAGCCTGCGCCGGAGTCCACGCAAAGCCTGCCGGAGCCGAGCCTGTGCCCAGCGCAGCGGCCAGAGCGGCGGCAAAGCCTTCCACCTGCGAAGCGCGCAGCGCGAGGCGATGCTCCGCCTTAAAGCCGGTCGTCGTCGGCACGCTTTCGACCACGTACAGACGGTTCATCTCCACGCCCGGCTCCAACTTGCGGCGCTTGGCGTAATCGGCGGCCAGCTTCAAAAAGCCCGGCTGGGCCAGACCCGAGAGGAAGTCCGCATCGAGGGAGAGAATCACATCGGCGGCGTCGAGCTTGTACTGCGCATCCAGATATTCACCAAAGGCAGCCTTCGAGGCAGCACGGGCCGAGTCGCGATTGACCGACTCATACTGCACCCACTTGGCCTTGGGGAAATCCGCCTGCGCCTGCTTCCACTGCGCAGCCAGCGTGGGAGAAACCACGGTGCCGCTCAGGAAGTAGAGACCTTCGCCACCGGTGGCGCGCTTGGCCTCCAACATGGCGCGAAAATCCGCTTGGAAATTGGCATACTGGCGGGTCTCGCCGCGATACAACACGCGCTGCGAGCGGTCCGGATCATACAGGCCGAGCAGCGTGCCCTGCGTGTAGGCATCCGTCGTGCCATGGTTCATCGGATGCTCTGGATTGCCATCCACCTTGATCGGGCGATAGGCCTCGCTTTTAACCAGCAGCGGCACCGCGCCCATGGGAAAGGGATGCGCCGTGGCAAAGTAAACCGGACGGCCCAGCACCAAATCCTCAGGCTGCTTGACGTAGGGATAGATCGGCTCTTCAGGCTGCTTGGCGCAACCGGTCAGGCCAGCCAAGGCCATCGACGCGCCCATCAGCTTCATGAAGCCGCGGCGGCTGACGGGATCAATCCATTCAGAGGCGTGCTGCGGAAACTCCCGCTGCAGGGCCTGCTCAAACTCCGGCGTGTCGGCCAGCTCATCGACCGTGCGCCAATACTGCTTGCCGCGCA
>JAJZMO010000105.1 GCA_021798235.1 Acidobacteriota bacterium
GTCGTTGATGATGCCCTTGCCGACCACGCGCACCTCCAAGCCGGAAATCGCGGTGGACAATATCTGGTTCGAGGGACTCACATCCTCTGGGCGCACGATGCCGCGCAGCAGGATGGTTTCCGTCTGCTCGTTAAACTCCAACTGACGCGCTGCGGAGATGACCAGCATTCCATTCGGCAGCACATCGGCCACTTCGCCTTCAATGGTCGTATCCAAACTGTTGTTGGTCACGCTTTGACCTTGCGCGTTCAGCGCAGAAGCTGCATTTGCGTTCAGCATATTGGCTGCGGCGCTGGAGGGGGACAAGGCTCCAAAGAGCGAGGCCAGTTGCGAGTTGGCCGAAGAAGCGCGTTGATTTTTCACCGTGCCCTGCGTCGAGGCATTCAAACTCTCCGAGACCAGGATGGAGATGAGATCGTGCGGATGAATGGCCTTGACGTCCGAGGAGAGCGCGGTCAGCCGCCCGGTGCTGGACCAGATGGAGCCGGAGGTACTCGCCGTCGGGTACAACTTCTCGACGCGCGCAATGTACTCCGCCATGTCGGTGCTGGCTGGGTTGGCCTTGATCTGATTCGAGGGCGGATTTTTCTTCTTCTTTTTGTTAGCACAGACTGCATTGGGGACCAGCAGGAACAGGCCGAGCAGCGTGCAGAAGACCGTACGCAACGTTTGTTTTGCGGGAATCGATAGGCGCGTCATGGCAATAGCTCCACGGATCCAGCGGCGCGCACCACCCCTGCAATGGTTTCGGTCTTGCTGGCAAATCCACTGGTGCTGCGCAGATGGATCACCTGACCTGCCCGGCCATACTCCAACGCAACCGCAGCAATACTCATCTGCAAATCCGGCTCCTGGTTCCAGAGCGTCACCCGATCGCCTGCACGCACCAGCACAGGTTCCGCGGTCGAGTACGTCTGTTCCGTCTGAGACGGAGCCACTTCCTGGGGCCGAGCCCTACGCACCGCTTGCGGCGTGTAGGCGGGAAGCTGCGGCAGCGATGCGCGCTGCATTTGCGCTGCGAAGGCACGGGAAGCCATCGCTGGATCTGAAGCCTCCGCGTCGGTTGCGCTATTTTTTAAGGCAGATGTTTTTGACGTGGCTGCGTGCTCTGGCATGGCGATGGCAACCAGCGGGCGAGATAGATGCGCGCAATCCTGCACTTGTGCCCAGACCTGGCCAGAGATGGGGTCGTGGACAATGCGCAGCACAGCGTAGCCAAGCGGCCGCGCCCATTCCTCGGCGCTGATCTGCACGCCTGTACCCTGCGCGCGCTGCCATTGCCGCACGGCCTGCTCCGGGGTCTGCGCCGTGCAGAGCAAAGCATGCGCCGCTGAGGGCACAAGCCATACGGCCAGCCCTAGGCCGATCCAAGAACCGGCGCTGCGGCCGAGGATGCCGGAGCTGATTTTGCGAAACTGTTGCCAATCCGTCATACCGGCTCCCGTTAGCGAATCAGATTGTTCACCTGCTGATACATCAGGTCTGCTGCCGTAGCTACTTTGGAGTTGCTCTCATAGGCCCGCTGCGCCAGAATCATCTGCACAAACTGCCCCACAATATCCACGTTGGAGTTCTCAACGTAGCCCTGCTGCAACGTGCCTGCTCCTGTGGTGTCCCCGGGATTGCCCAAGGCGGGCTGGCCCGAGGAGTAGGTTGCCTCAAACAAATTGTTGCCCACGCTATTCAAGCCGCCGGGATTGGTGAAGATGGCCAATTGAATCTGGCCGAGCTGTGCAGGATTCGTCTGCCCGGGCAGGGTCGCGTTCACCACGCCATACTGCGTAATCGTCAGCGAGGTCGCATTCGACGGCACCGTGATGGTCGGGATCAACAGATTGCCGTTGACGTCCACCATCTGCCCCTGATTGTTCAACTGAAAATTTCCGGCGCGTGTGTAGGCAATCGTGCCGCTCGGCGTCTGCACTTGGAAGAAACCGGTGCCCTGTACTGCCAAATCCAGCGGATTGTTGGTCTGGTTCAAAGAGCCTTGCGTCTGAATAATCTCCGTGGTTGAGGGCTGTGTGCCCAGTCCCACTTGCAAACCAGCCGAAACGGTTTGCGCACTTTGGGCTGCTCCCGGCGTCACCAGGTTCTGGTAGATCATGTCTTGGAACTGCAACTGACGACTGCGAAAACCGGCCGTAGCCGAGTTGGCAAGATTGTTGGCGATCGTGTCCAGATTTAACTGCTGGGCGCTCATGCCGCTGGCGGCTGTGTACAAGGCTCGAATCATCGCTGCTGCTCCTGTCCTGCGTTCTCAATGCTGCTTGCTCTGTTGCTCGCCGCCCATGCGCTAAACGACACGCGGCAAATCCTGACTGGCCTCTAAATCCAGTGTGTTGCCAAAGACCGAGAGCGCCTTCTGCATCATCTCCGCCTGCCGCTGCACCAAAATCAGTTGCAAGGTGCCGCGCACAACATCCTGGTTGGAGCTTTCGAGTACCCCCTGATGCAGCGATCCGGTGGCTGCCTGCCGGGCCGTAGTCGCTGGAACGGTGTACTGTCCGATTCCGCCCGGCGTTAGGGGTGTGTTTGCGGGAAAACTGACAATGCTGATCTGGCCCACCACCGCGCCCGCAACCGAAACCGCGCCATCGGAGGCGATCGTCACCGGTCCCGTAGGCAGGCTGATGGTCTTGTAGGGTTTTTTGCGCGTGTCCAGCACCGGCTGTCCTTGGCTGTTGACCAACAGGCCCTTGACCGAGCGCTGAAAGGAACCGTCACGGGTGTAGAGAATGGTGCCATCGGCGCGCCGGACTTGAAAGAAGCCCTGGCCCTCAATGGCCACATCCAGCGGATTGCCCGTGGCCGTCAACTGGCCTTGGTTCAGATCCACGCGATTGCCACCGAGCACGCCGAAGTTGTTGACCGCCGTGTTCAGTTGGGAGTTGAGTGCGTCCGGGCCAGTGACCGTGTTCCGAAAATAATCTTTTTCCGCACGAAAACCGCTGGTGCCGGTGTTGGCCAAGTTGTTGGCCGCTGAGTCCAAGGCCTGCATCCGCGCCATCAGACCCGTAAACGCTGCATAGTATCCACTGTCCACGTTGAAACCCCTCCCGCATGAGGTGCATGTGCAGTGGGAGGGCCGGAATCGGGCCGAGCAGATTAGAAGAAACTCACAGAAGGG
>JAJZMO010000274.1 GCA_021798235.1 Acidobacteriota bacterium
TGGGCTATGATCTGGACCCGCTGACGTGCATCGAGCAGCGCAAGCGTTTTTACCAGCGCGCCATTCCAGAAAAGTGGCTGGTGCTCTTTACCCATGACCACCACACACCGATGGGCCGCATCGCGCTTAACGAAAAAGGCAAGCCCACGTTGCTGCCTGCGGAATGAACGGCGCAGCAGCAGATGCGCGCTGGGATCGTGCCGTGAATATGTTTTCTGCTTGCCTTCCGTATAGTGTATAGCTACTCTATACGTGTGATCCAGAGCTATCGACACAAGGGACTGCGTGCATTTGCGGAGACTGGATCCAGAGCCAGCATCCAGCCGAAACATGCGGACAGACTTCGCAGACTCCTCACCGCGCTGGATGCAGCGGCGCGAGCAGAAGATATGGCTGCACCCGGGAACCATCTCCACGCTTTGAGTGGCAGCCTGCAAAACCATTGGGCTGTGCAAGTCAGTGGGAATTGGAGATTGACATTTACCTTTCATGGAGAAGATGTAGCCTTACTTGACTATCAGGACTATCCCTAGGGGAGAAATAGAATGATTCACAATCCAGCACATCCGGGAGAGGTATTACGCGACTACCTGGGCACTCTTACGATTGGCGAAGCTGCGCGGCGGCTCAGCGTAACGCGCGCGCACTTGTCTCGCATCTTGAACGGGCACGCCAGCATCACGGCCAGTATGAGCTTACGCTTGGCGGCAGCGCTGGGGACAAGTCCAGAATTTTGGGTGAAGATGCAGATGAACTATGACCTATGGTGGGCGAGAAAACAAAAACTGCCGAAGGTGCGCCCATTTCCGCGCATGGTTGCCAGCGCCTGATCTGTATTTTTTAGCTTTGCGGTGTAAAGGCTTGGGAACGCAGCCTACACCGCGTAATGCGCAAAGCCACGATGGACTTTTTGCTCTGCGTTGAAGTGCAGCACCTCGGCAGAGAGCACGCCGGGAGCACCGGGGACCATCTGGTTGTTGTAGTACAGCGTCACGCTCCCCACTCCCGCCAGAACACTGATCAGGTCAAAGTACAGTTCCGGATATTTGCGCAGCCCTGCGCCCCAGTACTCTCGCACAGCGGCTTTGCCCTGCAGCGTTCCGCTGGGGTCGTTTGCGATCGTGATGATCTTCGGCGAGGTCATGGTGAAGTCATCCGAGCAGAAGGCGAGGATGCGCTCCAAGTCATGAGCATTCCACGCGGCGATCCAATCTTTGGCAAAGGGCTGGGTAAATTCTGGGTTCATGGGCAGGCTCCAAGGATTTCCAGATACTAACAGACAAAACGCTGGGGAAAAAGGCCTGCGGGAAGCGCTGGGCCGTGCGGCGCAAGGGAGCGAGAGAGGATCAGTAAACTTCGCGGTGGAAGATGCAGTCGTTCTTCTCAGAGGGAGAGAGCCAGCAGATCGTCGCGCAGCCCACCAGAATCGCCAGGCTCAGCAGACCGATGGCGATCGAGAGAACCCTTCCCGTCAGGTGAGATCCAAGCATCACCAGAATAAGAGGCCGCAGAGCGTACATGGATGAACCTCCAACTTCAGCAGCGAGGGCCAGCCGCCCAGCTCGTGTCTGGGGAGATTATGACGCAAAATCCCCTCGGCTGAACAGAAAAATTCTGTGGTCAAAAGTGCGCACTGAGGAAAACTTATTAGCGTGGGCGAATATAGAGCGAAAATGCTATGCTTTTCTTGGTGTTGCGCAAGGCGTCTTGCGAGGCGCGCAAGCCGGAGAATCCCGATGGACCCAGCCCGACAGCCCGAAGCGAAGACCAACGCGCTGGCCGCACCGCGCGTGGCCTGGCTGTTTTTGGATTTGAACTCCTACTTCGCCTCGGTGGAGCAGGAGCTGGACCCGCGGCTGCGCAACCGTCCCGTGGCCGTGGTGCCCTCGATGGTCGATACCACCTGCTGCATCGCCGCAAGTTATGAGGCCAAAGCCTTTGGCGTCAAAACCGGTACGCAGGTGGGTGAGGCCAAACGCATGTGTCCCGGTCTGGTGCTGCTGGAAGGCCGCCACGAGGTCTACACACGCTATCACCACCGCATCGTGCAGGCAGTGGAGAGCTGCATCCCGGTTAGCAGTGTGCTCTCGATTGATGAGATGGCCTGCCGCCTGATAGGGCGCGAGCAATTGCTGCCTGCAGCGATGCAGCTTGCGCAGCGCGTGAAGCAGGCCATCCGCGAGCAGGTGGGCAGCACATTGCGCTGCTCGGTGGGCCTGGCACCGAACCGGTACCTGGCCAAGATCGCCGGGGATATGGAGAAGCCCGACGGCTTGACTGCGCTGACCGCTGACCTGTTGCCGCTGGCCTTGTTGCGGCTGGGCCTGCGCGACCTGGTGGGCATCGGCAGCCGCATGGAACAGCGCTTGCACGCGCACGGCATCCGCGATATGGCCGCGCTGCTGGCCTGCTCGCCAGAGCAGTTGCGCACGGCCTGGGGCAGCGTGCAGGGCGAGCGGCTGTGGCACTGGCTGCGTGGCGCAGACTTCCACGACGCAGAACGCGAGCATCCAAAATCCATTGGGCACCAGCATGTGTTGCCGCCGGAGCTGCGCACCCTTGACGGAGCTTATGCCGTGGCGCACAAGCTGTTGCATCGGGCCGCCATGCGTCTGCGCACGGCGCGCATGTGGGCCGGGGGCATGGTGCTCAGTCTGCGCTTTGCCGTGCCGGAACAGTCGGCGCGGCGCAAACACCACTCCGGCATTCCGCAGCAAAGCTGGTCGCAGGCGCTGCGTTTGGTCGAGTGCCAGGACACGCAGACGCTGATTGAAGGTCTGCAGAAGCTGTGGGCCGCGCGCCCGGCAGGCCCGCTGCAACAGAAGCCCTTCATGGTCAGCGTGACACTGGTGGAGCTGGTGCCCGAGGCGCTGCACTCGCTGAATCTATTTGCCCAGCAGGATGGAGAGGAAAGCCGTGCAGCGCTGGCGCGCACCGTGGACGGCATCAACACGCGCTATGGCACGCACACGCTGCATTACGGCGGCATGTTGCTGGCGCGTGCCGCCGCACCCACGCGCATCGCCTTCGCCAGCATTCCCGATTTGTTTTAGAGCGATGCCAGCGGCGGCGGTTGAAAGCCGAAGTCCTGTTCCAGGGCGGCGGCCACGGCCAG
>JAJZMO010000203.1 GCA_021798235.1 Acidobacteriota bacterium
AAATTCCACATGCGTATCGTATGCGTTCACTCCACCTCCACTCGCGCCTTGAGGAATCGTAAAGTTCAGAACGGCCGCACTGGAGGTGCCAGAATTCGTCACGCTGGCGCTGGTGCCCGCCGCTCCGGTGGTCGTGGTACCCACCGTCACCGTCGCTGCGGCTCCCTCCGGCCCGGTCGCACCCGTGGATCCCGCCGGGCCTTGCGGACCCTGCGCTCCCTGTTCCGCCAGCAGCGCCCAATGGCCGCCGGAACCGGCGACATCTGTGGGCGGATCAACGTTCGTATTCGCGGCCAGCGCGATGTAGCTGGAGCCGTTCGCAGAGCAAGCCGCACAAAAGACCGCCTGCCCCACCGTGTACGCCTGTGAACTGACCCAGTTGCCCAGGAAGCTGACCGGCGGGCCGGTGGCACCTGTCGCACCCGTTGCACCCTGCGGGCCGGTCGCGCCGGTTGCGCCTTGCGGCCCTTGCGGGCCGGTTGCACCTTGTGGCCCTTGCGGACCGGTCGCGCCTTGCGGCCCTTGCGGACCGGTCGCCCCAGCCTTCGCCAGCACCGCCCAGAAGGTTGGGCTGCTGCCCGGCAGATTGCCGATATTGTTCGATTGCAGCGAAATGTAGCTGGAGCCGTCCGTGTAGGACACGGCATCACCCAATACGTAGGGTATGCTCACATCGTAAGCCCCTTGGAAGCTGATCGGTGGGCCTTGCGGACCTGCGGGGCCTTGCGGACCCGTTGCACCCGTCGCACCCGTCAAACCAATCGGGCCTTGCGGGCCTTGCGGACCTGCGGGGCCTTGCGAACCCGTCGCACCCGTCAAACCAATCGGACCTTGCGGACCTTGCGGACCAACCGGTCCGGCCAGTGTGATGTCCAACTCCGCCGCATGGCCGGTCGAGTCATTCTCTTTGGAGTCGAGTACCAGGGATGCTCCCGCCGCGCCTTGCAGCGCGACGCCGAAGTTCGTCGATGGCGCGGTCACCCAGCCCTGCACCACCGTGGTCATATCGATGGTGTAGAACGCATCGCCCTGCGCCACGTTCAGACTGCCAGAGTTTGGACCCAGCGTGGGCGCGCTGGAGTCGGTCACGCCCATCTCCGTCCAAGCGCTCTGCACAGGCAGCATCTCCAGGGTTCCAGAGCTGTAGACGCGATTGACGAAGACGCGCAGTTGCGCACTGGCGATTTGCGCCGCTGTGGTGCCCGCGGGCAGCGAGGAAAGATCAAATTGCAGCAGCGCCGTGTTGCCATTGCCCACATACAGATTCGAGAGCGCGCCAAAGTTGACGGAGGGCCGCGCTGTGCTCACGAAGCTGTCGCCGGTCAACGTCGCCTGCGTGGCACGCGCCACGCCGCTGGCGGCCAGCAAGAGAACCGCGGCCAGGCCTGGCTGCCAAGCGCGGGCAAAAAATCCGGTGCGAGTCATTCCGTTCATCGTCGATCTCCCTGTTCCCTACCCAGCGGCCTGCTCGACCCGGCAGTGCTCCAACCGGTGCGAGCGCGTGCTGTACGTCACAATTCCCAAGGCTGAGTCGCCCATCGACGACTCCATCCACCCAACGCTCTCCTCATGCGTTGCATGTACCTGCAAGGGTTGGATGGCGATCCTGCGTGGGGAAGAAACTTCTCTCATCATAACCAGATCGCCCGCACGAACAAAGGGAAAATTCTCCCTGCAAAGTAAAAGCGAAGCACGAAAGTCACCCCCTCGCCCCCTATCCGGGACGGGACTGGATTCAATTTGGGAATTTTGGCCTGCACCCTTCGTGCTTTCTTCTCTGTTTTGCGGATTGGCCAGCCCCAAGCGTCCTAGGATGAAGAGAGTGGAGTCGAATCGTTCCCCCATGCGCCCAGCCCTGCATCTGCGTTGGCCTCACCTGTGTCTGGCGGTGCTGCTAGCGGCGACGCTTCCTTTATGGGCGCAAGAGCCAGAGACCGCCGCCCGTGCCTACGCGCTGGCCGATGCGGGCTACAAGCTCTACGACGCCGGCCAATACGCCCGGGCTGCGCAAGACTTCGAGCAGGTGCTGCAGTTGGAGCCACAGAACTACGCCATCGCCGCGCAACTGGGCTACGCCTACCTGCAATTGAACGAACCGGAGAAAGCCAAAGCGGAGTTCCAACGGGCCGCGCACAGCAGCGACGCTAAACTTCGCGCCGCGGTGCAGTCGCAATTGCAAGACATGCAGCCCGCGCAACAGCAGGCAGCAACCGCCAGCGCGCCTGCGCCCAGTGCAGAGCCAGCGACAGATTGGGCCGAAGCCGGGTACAAACTCTACGACGCGGGCCAGTACGCAGCAGCCGCCAAGGACTTCGAGCAGGTGCTGCAGCGCGATCCGAAAAACTATGATGCCGCCGCGCAGCTTGGCTACGCCTATCTCAACCTGCACAAACCGAAACAGGCCGAGGCCGCCTTTCGCATCGCCCTGCAAAGTCCAGACCCCAAAGTGCGCGCGCAGATGCTGGCAGAAATCAAACTGCTCCATCCGCCTTCCGTCTACTTCGACGTTTACGGCGACTTGATCTACCTGAATCGCTTCGACGACTTTGTCGGCGACCTGCAAACGCGGCTGGCCAAAACCCTCGGCGGCAGCGCCTTCAGCGTCTATTGGGGCAATGATCTGAGCCGCGACACCAACTCACAAAACGGCATCTATCCGGTCATCTTTGCCGACAACGTGTACATGAGCGGACTGGGCCTGCTCTTTCAACCGGGCAAGGCGCATTACTCCGTTTATGCGGAGGCCAACCTCGCGGTCAATCTGCTCAAGTATCCGATGAACGAATACAACGAGCGCTCGGACCTGCGCGTAGTGGCTGGCTATGACAATCGCTGGGAAAAACGCTGGTATGGCCCCTTGGGCGCACTGACGCTTTTCCGTCCACGCTCGCCGCGTCTGTATACCTTTGTGGATGGCAGCGCTGGATACTACACACGCTACTTTGGCGACGCCATCGCCTACGGCCAGATGCAGGAAGGCGTCTACCTGGGCAAGGCTGGCGATCTGCAATTTCTCAGCTACGCCCGCTACAACCTTTCGGCAGACTCCATCCACGAGTTCTACAACAACCTGGGTGAGTTTGGCCCCGGCTTCGCCATCCGCT
>JAJZMO010000160.1 GCA_021798235.1 Acidobacteriota bacterium
CGATTCCCTTCCCTGTCAAAATCAACTTGGCCACGTGCAATTCTTTTTACTCGGGCCAGCGCCACGGGCGCAGCACGGCTTCGATCTGGTCGATGGCCCAATGCGCCTCCTCGTCACGAATCACATACGGCGGCATCAGATACAAAACATTTCCGAGAGGACGCAGCAACAGGCCGCGAGCCAAAAACGCCTGCGCCAGCGCCGGACCCACGCGATCCAAATACCCATCCGCTGCACGTGTGGCGCGGTCGCGCACCAACTCCAGCGCCAACACTCCACCGAGGATGCGTACCTGTCCCACGCAGGCCAGATCCTCTAGGCCGGGCTTGCGCGCCTGATAAATGCGCTCCAGCGCCGCCACGCGCGCCAAGGAATTTTCCTTCTCCAGCAATTCCATGCTGGCGATGGCCACCGCGCAGGCCAGTGGATTGGCGGTAAACGAGTGGCCGTGAAAGAACGTCTTGCGCCGGTCATCGCTTAAAAACGCCGCGTAGATTTTTTCGCTCGCCGCCGTCACGCCCAGCGGCAGGTACCCGGCGGTCAGTGCTTTCGACAGGCACATCAAGTCTGGCGTGATCTGCGCATGTTCGCAGGCGAATAATTTTCCGGTGCGGCCAAATCCGGTCAACACCTCATCGGCAATCATCAGCACGCCGTGCTCATCGCACAATGCGCGCACTTCGCGCAAAAATTCCACCGGCCAGGTAATCATGCCGCCTGCGGCTTGCAACATCGGTTCCACCAAAACGCCGGCAACACGGCTGCCCTGCGTGGCCAGCGCCGCGCGTAAACTGCCCAGGCAATCGATCGAACACCGCGCGCGCTCCAACCCCAGCGGACAGCGGTAACAATAGGGCGCATGCACGCGCTCGACCGCAAAGAGCATGGGCCGGAAGGATTCCGTGAAGAGCGACTCCGCGCTAGCCGACATCGCGCCCACGGTATCGCCGTGGTAGGCATGGTCGAGCGTGATGAAAATCTGCCGCTGCTGCTGCCCCTGATTGCGCCAGTATTGCAGCGCCATCTTCAACGCAACTTCGACGGCCGTCGAGCCGTTGTCGGAGTAAAAAATGCGACTCAACCCCGGCGGCAACACGCGCACCAGCCGCTCGGCCAGCGTGGCTGCGGGTTGATGCGTGCATCCGGCAAAAACAACCTGCTCCAGCTCTCCCGCCTGCTTGCGCAACGCCTCACCTATATAAGGATGGCAATGTCCGTGAATGTTGACCCACCACGAAGAGATGCCGTCCAAAATGCGCTGGCCCTGCGGCGTGTACAGATACACGCCCTCCCCGCGCGCGATGGGCACCGGCGCAGGCGCGGTCTGCATCTGCGTGTAGGGATGCCAAAGATTCTCGCGGTCCCAGCGCTGCCAGTCAGCCTCGGCAGCGGCGTTGTACTGTGGCTGGTTCATCTGCTCACCTCTTGCGCCAGCCAAGCGGCCAGCGTGTTTTGCGCATCCAACTCACTGCGCGCCCATGCGCCCAGCGTCTCTGCTGTCAGATGGGAAAACTGCGGCATCTCGCCCAGAACCGGCGTGTGGCCATAGCGCTCAATCGCGCGGCGATTTTCTTCATTGCGCTCACCCACCATCACCACGCCAACCACCGCCAAGGAACGCGCACGCAACGCCTCCAGCGTCAGCAGCGTGTGGTTGATCGTTCCCAGCGCGGAGCGCGCCACCACCAGCACAGGCAGTTGCAGCGCGGCGATCAGGTCGCTCATCTTCTGCTCATCATTCAACGGAACTAGCAGCCCGCCTGCGCCTTCCACAATCCACGATTGCGCATCGCTTGTGCTTTGTGCGGGGCGCAGCACATCGCTCATCGCAATCGTCACGCCATGCAGCCGCGCCGACAAATGCGGCGAAAGTGGACGTGGCAAGCGAATGCCGTCAGAGCAAATCTCCGCATCCGCGCAAGCACCCAGAGCACGCACCGTCGCCGTGTCGTCATCCTCTGGCCAGCCAGTCTGCACCGGCTTCCAATAGCGCAGCGCCACGCTGGCGCGATAGCGATGCAGCAATGCTGCACAGACCGTGGTCTTGCCAATGCCGGTGTCGGTGCCGGTGACAAAGATGCCCTTCATCTGTGTACCTCGCTGGCCAGCGCTGCGTGCAGGCAGGCCGTGAAACGATGTAGCGTTGGCAGATCCAGCCCAGTGTTCACGCTGAGCCGCAGACGCGCCGTCCCCTCTGGCACCGTTGGCGGACGAATCGCGCGCACATCGAAGCCCTCAGTCTGCAGTGCCGCAGCCACCTGCACGGCGCGCTCGTTGTCTCCAATCACAACGGGAATAATCTGGGAACCATCGCGGACGACGGGCAAACCGGCATCCGCCAGCAGCCCGCGCAAGTGCGCAGTGATCGCGTGCAGGCGTGCGCGACGTTCTGGCTCAGTAGCAAGAATCTCCAGCGCAGCATCAATCGCCGCAGCAATCGCAGGCGGAGGTGCAGTCGAAAACAAAAACGTCCGCGCACGTTGCACCAGATATTCAATCGCCCACGCTGGCCCGCTAACAAACGCTCCGCTCGCGCCCAGCGCCTTGCCCGCGGATCGCATGGTGAGAAAAACATCCTCTGCGATGCCTGCATCCTCCACCAGTCCCGTGCCGCGTGCGCCGTAGACGCCCACCGCATGCGCCTCATCCACAATCAGCGCCGCGCCGGTCTCACGGCACAACGCCGCGTATTCGCGCAGCGGAGCCATGTCGCCATCCATGCTGAACAGGGATTCTGTCACCAGATAGGTTTGTCCCTCGCCCGGCTCTGCGCGCAGCGTCTGGCGCAGAGCGTCCACATCCGCGTGGGGGAAAATTTTCTTCTTCGCTTTGCCGAGCCGCATGGCATCGATCAGGCTGGCATGGTTGAGGCGATCGAAGAGAACCGTATCGCCCTCCTCCAAAAACGTGGAGAGCATGGCCAGATTGGCCGCATAGCCGGTGCTGAAGTACAGTGCAGACTCCGCGCCCACCCAGCGCGCAAAGCGATCTTCAATGGCGGAGAACTCCGCGCGTTCGCCACGCAACAGACGCGAGCCTGTGGAGCCGCAACCCAACTGCATCACCGCTGCGGCCATGCGCTGTTGCAGACGCG
>JAJZMO010000222.1 GCA_021798235.1 Acidobacteriota bacterium
AAGAAGCGGGGCGAGTGGAAGAAGCGATCGCGATGTATGAGGCGCTTCTAAAGCAGGATTCCTCGCATGCGCCTTCGGCGATCAACCTGGGAACGATCTACTACCATCGCCAGGACTTTCAGCGTGCCGAGGCGCTGTACCGCAGTGCGGCGAAGGCTGATCCGCACTATGCGCTGGCGTTTTTCGATCTCGGGAACGTGCTCGACGAATTGCGCCGGATGCCGGAAGCGATCGAGGCGTATCATGCGGCGATTCGGCTGGCGCCGCGCTATGCCGATGCGCACTACAACCTGGCGCTGGCATACGAGCGTCAGGGTGAGCGGCGCAAGGCGCTGCAGCACTGGCTGGCCTATGCGCGGCTGGACACGACGGGCCCCTGGCATAATCATGCCCGGCTTCAGATTCGCAAGATTCTGGAGCGCGAGAAGCTGAAGATTGTGTACAGGCGCCCCATTTGCTGAGGCCAGCGCGCCCCTCGCAACTGCTCGCCGGGATCATCGTTCGCTGCGCAGCTCCAGGCGGAGCCTGTGGCACGCGAATCGGCAGGCTTTCTTTGTATATATTGTCGTTAACTCCTGAAATTGTACGTAAACCCGCCGCCTATTGACGGATATATAACTCCTCGGCGATACTGCTTTTCGCTTACGAACTCGCTCACGTAAAGCGTTTTATCGAAGCTGCAAGAGAGTCTGGTCTGCAGTCTTTTCCCTGCCGTTCTTCTGACAGTTGTGTGCCCAGAAGCCGGACGTGCCCGTTTTGGTGAGCATCTGCGCCCTCTAAACGTTGTTATCAGCATTTCCGGGAGACCTTATGTGTGACAGTGCAATTCGCTATTTCACGTGGAGTATGTCGAGGCTTGGCATGCTTTTCGTAACGGCTGTACTGCCTTGTATGGCATCCGCCCGGCTGAAGATTGCGGAAGAGGTTAATATGTATTGGAGCAAGCGCAGAATAGAATTACCGTTGCTTTCGTCCATCATTCGGATGCACGTTAATGCTGCTTCTGTTAAGCCGAGAAGAAGAATCCGAGTGTTTCTATGCTGCGCAGTTTTGTCCTTGGCCGGCTGCGCTTCCGGCAGTGGCGGGAATTCGATGTTGCCGCCGCCGCCTAAGCCGGAGATCACGGTGCAACCGCTGGATCAGACAGTGCCTTTGGGCCAGACGGCGACATTTTCTGTGACGGCAACCGGCGAAGGGAATCTCACCTACCAATGGAGCGAGAATGGCCAGGCGATTACCGGCGCCATTGGCCCCTCTTACACTACGCCGCCACTGGCGTTGGGGGCGAACGGATCGCCCGCTCTGGGTACCTTTCAGGTGACGGTCAGCAACCTCTATGGATCGGTGATGAGCAATAGCGCCACACTGACCGCAGGCCCGCGCTCGCCCAAGCCCGGTGATCTCCGCTATCTGCTCTTCCGGCAGGTCAATCTGCCGGGTTTGCTAAATGAAAGCAACAGTCAGAATACGGGCACCATGGCGGAGCCGACGAACGATGTGGAGGTGACCAAGAGTCCTGCCGTTGGTTCGCCGTTATCGTTAGGATCAAATTTTGATTGCGGTGACAACATATGCTCATGGCAATCTGCCGTACAGTTTCTGCCGCCTCCGATGACGGGATTAAAGATGTACTATCTTTCGGGCCTGTATTCTAGTTTCGCGTCCGATGTACGGCCGCTGACGGCACCGAACGACGTGATTATCTCGCTGGATTTTGAGCCTGCCTTCAATTACTATGCGGTGGCGATGGTGCAGACCTCGCAGCCCGGCGGCTTCGACTATCGGATGCAGGTGGTTTCGCCATCGCAGGTGCAGGCAACGGTGGAAGCCGATGGGCAGGAGAGCCGGATTGTCACGGCGCTTTCCTTCGGCGCAGCAGGAAATGTGCACCTCATCTCCTATGGCTGGACCGGCGATACGACCACCGCGTACGGAGCACAAACCGAATTTGTACCTCCCGGGAGCAATGTTGTCGATGCCGTACTGACGGAGGCGAAGACGCTGGCCACCGACGGCTACTTCATCAGCGCCTTCGGGGGCAACGACACAGATGGCTATCTGCTGGTCGGCATGCGGGTGAGGGGAGATCGCTTGCCCCGTTCTGTGGAACTGGTGACACCAGCGGGAAACGAGCCTGCAAGCTTCTCCTTGAATGTGCCGTATTTCACCACGGTTATTTTCCTGAAAGAGATCGGTGCTGTGGCAGCAGTCAATGAGCGATAACTCATGAGAAAACAGCTGGGCGTGGCGCGTCAGGCCGGGAGCCGTCCTGCGCGCCGCAGTTGCAATAACGTTAGGGGCATCGCTCCTCCCCACAGAAGAAAAAGGGCTCTCCGGAGACGGAGCGCCCTTCGTGTTGTTGCGGCCGATGCATTTAGAGCGAGGACATGTTGAGTAGGAACTCGGCGTTGTTGCGGGTTTTGCCTAGTTTGTCGACGATGAGTTCCATGGCCTCGACGGGCGAGAGCGGGTTGAGCACCTTGCGAAGAACCCAGATGCGCTGGAGGTCTTCCTTCTTGATGAGGAGCTCTTCCTTACGGGTGCCGGAGCGCTGGATGTCGATGGCGGGGAAGACACGCTTGTCGACGAGCTTGCGGTCAAGAATGATTTCCATGTTGCCGGTGCCCTTGAACTCTTCGAAGATGACTTCGTCCATGCGGGAGCCAGTGTCGACGAGGGCGGTGGCGATGATGGTGAGCGAGCCGCCTTCCTCAATGTTGCGGGCCGCGCCGAAGAAGCGCTTGGGCCGCTGCAGGGCGTTGGAGTCGACGCCGCCGGAGAGCACCTTGCCGGAGGGCGGGACGATGGTGTTGTAGGCGCGGGCCAGACGGGTGATGGAGTCGAGCAGGATGACGACGTCGCGCTTGTGCTCGACCAGGCGCTTGGCCTTTTCGATGACCATTTCTGCCACCTGGACGTGGCGGGCGGCCGGCTCGTCGAAGGTGGAGCTGATGACTTCGCCCTTGACGGAGCGCTGCATGTCGGTGACTTCTTCGGGGCGCTCGTCGATGAGCAGAACGATCAGGACAACTTCCGGATGGTTCGCGGTGATGGAGTTGGCGATGGCCTGCAGCAGCATGGTTT
>JAJZMO010000024.1 GCA_021798235.1 Acidobacteriota bacterium
TCATCCGTGCCTTGGCGAAACTCGATCCCAGAGTACACATCCTCAGTGTTCTCACGGAAGATCACCACATCCAGATTCTCCGGGCGCTTAACCGGACTGGGCACGCCGGGATAGTAGCGCACCGGGCGCACGCATGTGTACAGATCCAGCGTCTGCCGCAAGGTCACGTTCAGCGAACGAATACCGCCGCCAACCGGCGTGGTCAGCGGGCCTTTGATGGAGACGCGCAGATCGCGTGCCGCGTTGATTGTGTCGTCTGGCAGCCAGGTTTTGAAGCGTGCATACGCCTTTTCCCCTGCAAAAATTTCAAACCATTCCACCTTGCGCTTGCCGCCATAGGCTTTTTCCACGGCTGCGTCAAAGACTCGCTGCGAGGCGCGCCAAATATCGCGTCCGGTGCCGTCGCCTTCGATAAAAGGAATGATGGGGTGGTTGGAGACTTCCAATTTTCCGTTGTTGTACTGAATTGCCTCGCCATTGGCGGGTAAGGGTAGGCCGTTGTAGCTGTCCTGCATGAATGGCACGCTCCGGTTGCGGATGAAGGATTACAAGATAGGCTATCACTCCCATTCCATCTCCCGCAAAAAACAACGGGGAGTGTCGTCGACACTCCCCGAATACTGCGCAGCACGACAACACTATTGCACCTGACTCAGATCACTCACGTCTGCAGAGCCAAGAGCGTCGGTCGCATCATCCCGAACCACCATGCGCACTCGATTTTTTGAGTGAAGTGTAACGGGAAGACTGATGGTTACCGGTAAAGAATGTCCGTGCATATAGGCTCCAGAGCCAATTTTCGTCTGAAGTGTTTGCTGCATGCTCGAAACATGCAAAGATTTATTGTCCTTGGAAAATTCTGCTGCGGCCACATCCAGAGTGCAAGCCAGCATTCCGCTAGCGCCTGCATGCCAATGTAAGCTGCCACCATCAATTTGCATCTGAATTTGTACGGTTTTGTGTTTTGCGTCAAGATGAGCTTCGTGAGAGAGAACCGGGATGCCAATGTCCGGCACTGGACTATTGAGAGCCAGCTTCAACTGGGCAATCGCGTCTTGGCTGGAGTCCTTGGCAAAGGTGGGAAGGCCATAGTATCCGTCCGGGGCCAGCACCGTAAAATTATTTTTACTGGCATTCACTTGGACGACGCGCAGGCTCGTATCGTTTTGTAAATCTGAAGAAACGTATTGCAGGTTGTAGTACGATCCTGCATCTTGCAGCGCACGTACAATTTCATTTTCCAGATCATCCTTGCCAAAATAAACTTTCCCGCCGGTCATGAGCACCAAGGAGCGCAAGTCCATAGAAGCCAAGGTAGCCTGATTGATTTGAGCAGGCAGCGGGGCAAAGTGCTGGAACCATAAATTTCCATAGCTGCGTATACCTGCAACACCACGTGGATCTACGGAGTACAGAGTAATGCGAGACCGATACAAAAGGGCGGAAAGCTGCTGGATGGTATGCAGGAGTCCAACTTGAACGTTGTGATCTGGATTCATCTGACCGATGGTTTCAAAACCGGGAGCAACCCAAACGATTGCCGTATCCGTTGGGGATCCATACACGGAGTCCGCCATCTGCTGTAACGCGACCAAGTCCAGATTCAACCGATCTCCGCGGCCAATCTCACCGTTGTTCCGAATTTCAAATGCGATTTCTGTTCGATGAGCATGCAGTGCGGCAGCTAGAGTCGAGGAATCCTCGGTGTAGCCGTGAAGCATTTCCAGGCCAGTGCCGGTAAGAGCAACCAGCATGGTGGGTTGATTGAGCTTCGGATTTTCTTTGAAAAATTTTTGGATGCGTTCCCGCGCGTAGCCAATGTCAGGATAGTTAGCGTTCAATTCATCCAGCAAAAGAATAGCGGAGCGGGGCTGGGATGGATTTACCTCGGCAGAGCCGGGAGTCAGGCTCACGATTTTTTCATTTTTTCCATTTTCGATCACAGAAAAGTCCGCGGCTTTCAGGCCTTGGATCGGCACACCGTTGGCATCCAAAGCCACCACATCCAAATGAACGACAGGTTGAGTTGCGGAAGATTGAGCTTGTAAAGCAAAACCAGAGAAAGCAAACACGAGCAGCATCAGAATGCAAGTTTGCGCAAGAGATTTTTTTGAGAAAAAGAAACGACTCGTCATGAGGGCATTCTCCTTGAGCACCGATGGCAGCAAAATATCAGTCCGCAGCCATGATACGCCTGTCTTTGTATGTTTATCTGCGCACCCATGTGATGAATTGCCCTGCAACTTCTGATAAATTCATCGCAGAGGATGAATGGAATGCAGGAACTTCGATGGAAACGCGCTGTGGCCACAGGATCGTTGCTGACGGCAGCAGCCTTGCTGTTGTCTGGCCGCCGCAAGGCAGCGCTCGTGGCAACCGGCGTGGGAGCAATGGCGCTTTTGGCTGAAGATCCAGAATCCGTACGACGTATTTGGAACCATGCGCCACGATACTTGCAGGATGGGCACGCCATTTTGGACCGATTGGAAGAGGTGCGCAGCAGCCTGGAAACGCAAAAGCAACAGGCGCGACACATCCTTTCCCGTAGCTAGATTTGCTGTAGCAATGTACGCCGAGAATCTCCATCGCCCTTCTGCCGCTCTGTGTCACGTTTGTTAGCATGAATACAGACACGGAGGATTTTCCATGGCGGAAACACTGGCACCGGCGGCATCGACACACTCGACTCACTCGGCGACAACGCATCAGCACGACGCACACGCACCGAAAGAAGTGAAGCGGCAGATCGTCTCCTTCCAATTCTTCAAGATCATGCCGGAGTGGCGGCGTTTGCCTGCCGCCGAGCGTGCGGAACACAAGCAGGCCTTTGCGCGGGTTATCGAACGCTGGCAGGCGAAAGACAAGTTTGTCACCATCACTTACTCCACAATGGGCGCGCGCGGGGATTGCGACATGGCGCTGTGGCGTATCTGCTATACCGTGGATGAGATCAATCAAATGACGGCGGAGTTGCTGGCGACGCCGCTCGGCGGCTATTTGCAAACCGCGCACAGTTTTCTGGCCATGACGAAGCGCTCGCAGTATCTGATCGGCCATGAGCACGAAGGCCAGAGCGATTCGCG
>JAJZMO010000255.1 GCA_021798235.1 Acidobacteriota bacterium
CTTCCACCAGAGCCTATGGGGCTACTTCCGCTGACACTCCCCGCACAGCCGGGAACCGTCCAATAGATTTCAGCTCCCGGCGTGCTGTCATAGAGCATTTCGGTAAATGTAATAGTCGCGTTGGTCCTGCGCAAAATCGCTCAAAGTAAAGCGATTTTCTTCTGACTTATAAAAATTCCCCATATCTAAAGCCAAGGCATTATCCTCCAATTTTGAGAACGTATTAAGGACGCGCTAGTCCGGGAGTTATGATGCACAGATAGATATCTAAATTCTTGCGGGGCGAATACTAAGAGAGGAATCCGCGAGGATCGCTACCTCCCTTCCAATGTCCGCCCGTCATGCACAATTTACGCGTTCCGCCAGTCCTGATCCCCCGCAGTCACAGACCCGGTCCTAGAACCGCACTCCCAGCCCCAGAAGCCCTCTGGCTCATTTCCCCTCTGAACTTCCCTACCTCTGATCGCGTATCATCTTTCTTCCTGCTCGATTGGAAACTGAGAGTGTGTCATCCCCGCAGTTCGATGACACGCCCTGAAGGAGGACTGATGAAACGCAAATCAATCAACGCCGCCGCCGCGGCTCTGGTGGGCTTTGGACTCACCATCGGCGCCGCCGGCGCAGCGGCCCAACCACCGGCTTCTTCCACCGCAACCCCTGCCTCGGTCAAAATTCCCAAAGTCATCCCTGGGTTCGACGCCAGCGCCATGGACACCTCGGTCAACCCCTGCGACGACTTCTACCAGTTCGCGTGCGGCAACTACGCCAAAATGCACCCCATCCCGGCTGACCTGCCCGAGTACGACCAGTTCATCGCGCTCTACGAATACAACACCGCGGTGCTCCACAACCTGGTCGTCAAAGCCGAAAGCGCCGGCCCCGACCGCTCCGCCAACCAGCAGAAAATCGGCGACTACTACGAGTCCTGCATGGATACCTCGGCCATCAACAGCGATGGCCTCAAGCCGCTCGAGCCCGCGCTCGACCGCATCCAGGATCTCAAGAGCAAGAAGGGTCTGCCTGCCCTCATCGCCTACCTCAATAAGCAGGACGTCGACGTCTTCGTGAACTTCGGCTCCCAGCAGGACCTGAAGAATGCCACCAGGGAAATCGCCGTCATCGACCAGGGCGGCCTCGGCCTGCCCAATCGCGGTTACTACCTCCGCACTGACCCGCGCAGCGTAAAGCTCCGCCAGCAGTATCAGCAGCACATCGCCAATGTGCTCCACCTGCTCGGTGACCCCGTGGCCAAGGCACAGACAGAAGCCAAAAACGTCATGCAGTTTGAAACCGAGCTCGCCAGGGCTTCCATGGGCATCGTCGAACGGCGCGACCCCCACAAGACCTACCACATGGAAACCATTAAAGCCTTCGCGCCCACCGTTCCGGTTCTCGATGTCCCCGCATATCTCAAGGACATCGGTTCCCCAAAGGTCGCCTCGCTCAACGTCGCCGTTCCCGGCTTCTTCACCGGCCTCAACAAAGCCATCGACGACACGCCGCTCTCAACCCTCAAGAGCTACATGCGCTTCCACCTGGCAGACTCCTATTCCATGCAGCTGCCCCATGCGTTCGACGCCGAAAGCTTCTCCTTCTATGGCCGCGACCTCACCGGAACACCCCAGCAGCAGCCCCGCTGGAAGCGTTGCGTCAATGCCACCAATCGCACCCTCGGCGACGCCCTCGGCCAGCTCTACGTGGCCCAGTACTTCACGCCCGGCATGAAGCATGAAGCCCTCACCATGGTCCACGGCATCGAGACCGCCATGGGCAAGGACATCGAGCAGAGCGACTGGATGAGCCCCGCCACCAAGGCCAAGGCCATCGCAAAGCTGCACATGATCGCCGACAAAATCGGTTATCCCAACAAGTGGCGCAGCTACGCCAAACTTGAAATCAAACCCAACGACGCGCTCCCCAACTCCATGCGCGCCCGCGAGTTTGAAACCGCCTACCAGCTCAACAAAATCGGCAAGCCCGTGGACCGCAACGAGTGGTTCATGACTCCGCCCACCGTCAACGCCTACTACGATCCCAGCCAGAACAGCATCAACTTCCCGGCCGGCATCCTGCAACCTCCGTTCTATGACAAAAACCAGCCCGCCGCCGTCAACTACGGCCACATCGGCGCCGTCGTTGGCCACGAGCTCACCCACGGCTTTGACGACCAGGGCTCGCAGTTCGACGGCTACGGCAACCTTCACGACTGGTGGACCCCGCAGGACCGCGCCAACTTCGACAAGCGCACTGCCTGCATCGTGAATGAGTACAGCAGCTTCACCGACGCCGGCCTGCACGTCAACGGCAAGCTCACCCTCGGCGAAGACACCGCCGACAACGGCGGCCTCCGTCTCGCCCTCATGGCGCTCATGGCCCGCGAAGCCATGGACGGTGGCCACATCGCCGGACCCGCGGCCAGCGCCGCCGCGGCCAAGTACACCACTCAGCAGCAGTTCTTCATCGCCTTCGCGCAGAACTGGTGCTCCAACATGCGCCCGCAATTCACCCGCATGCTCATTCAGTCTGACCCGCACGCCCCCGACGCCATCCGCGTCAAAGGCGTCATCGTCAATATGCCTCAGTTCGACAAGGCATTCTCCTGCCACGTCGGCCAGCCCATGGATCCGGCCCACAAGTGCCGCGTCTGGTAATGCAACCCATGCAGTTACAAAAAAGGAGCGCCGCACGGCGCTCCTTTTTCCTGCTTCAGGATTGGATCCCGATATCCCCTGGCAGCGCCCGGCGGTGCTGCCCGCTCAAGCCTTTGCAGGACCGATCTGCTCCGCGCCACCATCCCCTCAGCAGCACCGGCACTTCCCCACTCGCGGGAACGCACAGCAACCAACGGCGCCCTTGCAATGCGCTCGAAATGAAACCACCGCAGCTACAAAAAAGGGAGCGCCGATTGGCACTCCCTTTTGTTGTTTTGGATTCTGTCTGATTTAACGTCCGTGGCCGCCGCCGACGCTCGCATGGCCACCGCCGCCAAAGCCGCCAGCACCCAGGCTGACTCCGCCGCCGTGAAAGCCACCGCCCATTGCGCCG